>NZ_JBQGUZ010000002.1:0-246210 GCF_052078135.1 Acinetobacter lwoffii | reverse complement strand
TGAAGACTACGACGTTGATAGGTTGGATGTGGAAGCATAGTGATATGTGAAGCTGACCAATACTAATTGCTCGTGAGGCTTGACTATACAACACCCAAACAGTTGTTGTATAAAAGCTCGATTGATTCGATATTAAACAAAGTGACTTGATTTAGTTACGCTAAACGAACAAACTATCCAACTCAGATAAATCTGTTAATGAATTCTATTTGGTAGAAAGCAAGGCATCTCAATAAGACCTAGCAAGTATCCATAAACAGTTGTGCTGGCGACCATAGCAAGAGTGAACCACCTGATCCCTTCCCGAACTCAGAAGTGAAACCTCTTAGCGCTGATGGTAGTGTGGGATTACCCATGTGAGAGTAAGTCATCGCCAGCTCATTATTCGAAACACCCCCAACTAAGGTTGGGGGTGTTTTTTTATGCGAAAAATTAAGTATTTAAAAATTATTAGTCGCGAAAGGCTAGGAATTTAAAATCCAATTTGTATGTTTTTTAGTAAATCTGTGTTATAAAAAATAAAACGGCATAAAAATTGCTTATAAAACGGGATTTTCTATTAAGGGGGTAACAATGAGATTATCAGTGGGCATAAAAATTGCGAACTCGCTGTCATTAACTCCACAATTACAGCAAGCAATTCGGCTATTACAACTTTCAAGTCTGGAATTGGAGCAAGAAGTTCAGTTGCAACTTGATAGTAATCCTCTATTAGAAAAAGTTGAAGAGCAAATTACCCTTGAAAGCTTATCGACAATTGAATTAAATAATGAAAATCACGATCTAACCAATGAACTTAATGCCGATCATCTGCCTGATGACTTACCTGTAGATACCGATTGGGATGATGTTTATACCCATCAACCTACAAGTCTGGGGGCAGCCGAGTTCGAAGAGCGTGAAGATAATCGTCAAGGACATCAGAGCCTGCAAGAATATATGCTAGAACAAATTAATCTGTTGAATTTTTCACAGGTTGATAAATTAATCGCTTATTGCATCGTGGATTCTTTAGACGACAAAGGTTTTTTAGATGCAGAGTTGAGTGAAATTACTGCATCGGTACAACATTTACTCTCTTCTATGGGGTCTGAAGAAGAAATTGAAGATGATGAGGTTGCGGTCGTATTAAAGCATATTCAGCGTTTGGATCCCGTGGGTGTAGGCTCTAGAAGCTTGGCAGAATGCCTATTGGTCCAACTTGATAATTTACCTACATCAACGTCTTGCCGAAATGATGCGATCAAACTTCTGCAACATTATGAATTGTTGATTACCAATGAGCTTCCTAAGCTGATTAAACAGACTGGCTTAAATCCAGAGCAGTTGCGCTGTGCCGTAGATTTGCTAAAAACATTGAAACCTCACCCGGGTCTGGAATTTGAAAACAAGGAATCGGATTATCAGGTGCCAGATGTCGTGGTGATGAAAAAGAATAACTGCTGGCAAGTCAATTTAAACTCGGATGTCCTGCCAAAGTTACGGGTCAATTCTTTTTATGCAAAAATGATTCGTCGTGCAGATCAAAGCGATGATAATCAGTACTTGCGTAATCAGATGCTGGAAGCAAAGAACTTTATCAAAAGTATCGATGAAAGACATAAAACATTATTGAAAGTCGCAACTTGTATTGTGGAACATCAAAAAATGTTCTTGGAAATTGGGGCGGAAGGCATGAAACCTCTGGTTTTAAGAGATATTGCCGAAGAAGTTGAATTGCATGAATCTACAGTTTCGCGCGTAACCACCAATAAATATATGCTGACCCCACGTGGATTGTTCGAGTTGAAATATTTCTTCTCGAGTCACGTTGGCACGACTTCAGGTGGTGAAGCATCTTCTACTGCTATTCGTGCCAAAATCAAAAAACTGATTTCCGAAGAAAATGCCCGCAAGCCTTTGTCTGATAATGCAATTGCCAATATGTTAAAAGATGAAGGCATTGATGTGGCACGACGTACGGTGGCGAAATATCGTGAATCGTTACATATTCCTTCATCTTCTGAACGAAAAGTCTTGATCTAAAATTTGAAATCTGGCTATTCTAGAGATTCATTATGACAGCATAATGAATCTTTTTTTCTTTTGAGGAGCAGTAAAATGATTTGATCCAGGACTTAAAATACGGATATTTTATTTATAAGTTGCTGTATTTAAATTATTTTATATTGTGACTCTTCTAATCCTAACGAAGGTGAGGGATAGAACTATGCAAATAACAATTCGTGGACATCATTTATCGATTACGCCAGCTATTGAAGAAAGTATAAAAATCAAGTTTTCACAGATGACGAAGCACCTAGATCAGGTGAATAGTATGCAAGTGAAACTCTCGAAAGATCATCAAATTGATAAACGCTCTAGAAAGGGCAGTAGTAATCATATCGCAGAGGCTATTATCCGATTACCGGGCATTGAATTTTTTGCTCACGCCACCGCAGATGATATGTATACCTCAATTAAAATATTGACCGAAAAATTGAAACGGCAGATTGATCGATACCGGGAAATGCATTTACAGCAGCATCCTTTAGCTCTATAAAGGACAAATGATGAAAAAGAGGTTTTAAAAGCCTCTTTTTTTTATATATATAATGTATGGATCCATGAATTATTTTTGCTATTTATAGTAAAATGGCTGGTTTTACACCCTTAGTCCTATAAGAGGTCTTGTGATGAATAATGAACAGCTCGCTGAAATTTTAGAAGCCGCTTTTCCAGAGGCGGATGTTGCTGTGAGTGGTCAGGGCGGAAAATTTGATCTCCGTATTGTGGATGATCAATTTGAAGGTAAGCGTCCAGTTGCACGTCAACAAGCTGTTTATGCTCCTCTCAATGCCCATATTGCCAGTGGTGCAGTTCACGCAGTAACGATTCGCGCGATGACAAAAGAAGAATGGCGCAAAGCAAGCTTATTTGGAGCTTAATCATTTAATGGATAAATTTTTAATTCAGGGCGGTATCAAGCTCGAAGGTGAAGTGCGCATTTCTGGTGCAAAGAATGCAGCACTTCCATTATTGGCAGCAATGATTCTTGCTGATACCCCGATTACGCTCAGAAATGTTCCTAATCTAAAAGATGTCAATACGTTGGTGAAGCTGATTGCTGGTCTTGGGATCACCATGACTTATGAAGGCGATACGGTTGTTGCTGATACTTCTACATTAGATAACCAGTTCGCACCGTATGAGCTCGTAAAAACTATGCGTGCTTCTATTTTGGTGCTTGGTCCATTATTGGCGCGCTATGGCAGTGCAAAAGTGTCTTTACCAGGCGGTTGTGCGATTGGTTCCCGTCCTGTCGATCAGCATTTGAAAGCTTTAGAAGCTTTAGGCGCCGAGATTGAAGTCGAAGCCGGTTATGTACATGCCAAAGTCGATGGTCGCCTGAAAGGTGGCGAAGTTGTCTTTGATATGGTGACTGTGGGTGGGACAGAAAATATTCTGATGGCTGCCGTGTTGGCCGATGGTGTGACCACGATTCGCAATGCAGCACGTGAACCTGAGATCACTGATCTTGCGCAAATGCTGATCAAGATGGGTGCCAAGATTGAAGGTCTAGATACCGATACTTTAATTGTGACCGGTGTCGAACGTCTGCATGGCTGTGAATATGCGGTTGTTGCTGACCGGATTGAAACCGGTTCATATCTGGCAGCAGCAGCGATCACTGGCGGTCGTATCAAAACCACGCATACTGATCCGTCCCTGATGGAAGCGGTGCTGGACAAGTTTGAAGAAATGGGCGCAGAAGTGACCCGTGGTGACGACTGGATTGAACTGGATATGCTGGGTAAACGTCCGAAAGCTGTCAGCTTCCAAACCTTACCACATCCAGAATTTCCAACCGATATGCAAGCCCAGATTATGGCTGTGAATGCCATTGCTCAAGGCTTTGCGACAATTTCTGAAACGATTTTTGAAAACCGTTTCATGCATGTTCCTGAATTGGCACGTATGGGTGCCAATATTCAGGTAGAAGGTAATGATGCTGTGGTAACGGGTGTAGAAAAACTTTCTGCCGCACCCGTAATGGCAACAGATTTACGTGCTTCGTTCTCTTTGGTGCTGGCAGCACTTGCCGCTGAAGGTGAAACGCTGATTGACCGCATTTATCATATTGACCGCGGTTATGAAGATGTAGAAGCAAAGTTACAAAGTTTAGGTGCCCAAATTAAGCGAGTAAATTAATGAGCGATATGAGAAACGATGATCCAAACTTTGACGTAATGGGCAATTTTGATCATGGTTTAACTTTGGCATTAAGTAAGGGGCGTATCTTAAAAGAGACTTTACCTTTGCTAGAAACAGCAGGGATTAATCTTTTAGAAGATCCTGATAAATCTCGTAAATTGATTTTCCCGACTACGCATAAACAGGTTCGTATCTTAATTTTACGTGCTTCAGATGTACCGACTTATGTTGAAAATGGTGCAGCCGATATTGGTGTGGCCGGTAAAGATGTATTGATGGAACATGGCGCGCAAAACGTCTATGAACCATTGGATCTGAAAATTGCGGTATGTAAATTGATGACCGCCGGTAAGGTGGGGATGCAACGTCCTAAAGGTCGCTTAAAAATTGCGACCAAGTACGTGAATTTGACCCGTCAATACTATGCCAGCCTTGGCGAGCAGGTTGATGTGATCAAGCTGTATGGCTCCATGGAACTTGCACCACTGGTCGGTCTGGGCGATTACATTGTTGATGTGGTCGATACTGGTAATACCTTACGCGCCAATGGTTTAGAGCCACTTGAAGAAATTTGCAAAGTGTCTTCACGTTTAATCGTAAACAAAGCTAGCTTCAAGCGTAAGCAAGCGTTGTTAAATCCGATTCTGGCACAGCTTGAAAAAGCCGTGGAAGAACGTGAAAAGGCCAAACAGGCCTAAATTTGTTGCATAAAAAAACCGTCCTCTTAGGGCGGTTTTTTTATTCGATTGAACATAAATATGATGTGAATTCTTTCATCAATTTTACCAAAAGTTATTTCCAATAAAACTCATAGGGCTAGAGCACTATAGCTGCCGACAAAAGTCTGGAAAACAGGTAAACTAAAGCCTTCGAATTCAAACCTGATGGGTAAATTGATGCGACGTTTATCGACCCAAGATCAAAACTTCAAGCAAGCTTTTGCTGACTTGTTGGCTTTTGAAACTGTTAATGATCCTGAACTTTTAAAAACTGTAGATCAAATTATTGCTGATGTTCGTCAGCATGGTGATGCTCAAGTTCTTAAACTCACTCAACAGTTCGATCGACATCCGGCGCATCAATTTTCAGAGCTTGAACTGACCCAGGAACAATTGAAAGCAGCATTTGATGGTCTAAGCACGGAAGTCCGGGAAGCGCTTGAACTTGCAGCGAATCGTATTCGGGAATTCCATCAAGCACAAAAGCAAGATGGCTGGACTTATGTCGATGCCTTGGGCAATACGCTCGGTCAGAAAGTGACTCCACTGGATCGTGTGGGGATTTATGTACCGGGTGGTCTGGCGTCTTATCCATCTTCAGTATTGATGAATGCGGTGCCTGCACATGTGGCGGGTGTTCCTGAAATTATTATGGTGGTACCTGCGCCGAATGGTGATTTAAACCCATTGGTACTGGCGGCTGCATATCTGGCAGGCGTAACGCGTGTCTTTACCATTGGTGGCGCACAAGCGGTTGCGGCATTGGCTTATGGTACAGAAACTGTCCCAGCAGTAGATAAAATTACTGGCCCGGGCAACCGTTTTGTTGCTGCAGCAAAACGTGCAGTGTTTGGTCAGGTCGGCATCGACATGATTGCAGGGCCTTCTGAAATTTTGGTATATGCCGAAGGCCAAAATAATGCTGAATGGCTGGCCATGGATTTACTTTCGCAAGCTGAGCATGACACTGTGGCACAAGCCATTTTCATCACACCAGATGAACAGTTGCTGAATGCGATTGAACAGGCGATTGAAATGCACCTAGCAACATTGCCGAAAGCAGAAATTGCCCGTACCTCGATTGCCAATCGTGGTGCTTTAGTCTTGGTAAAAGACCGTCAAGAAGCGTCAGATTTGATTAATCAGGTAGCGCCTGAGCATCTGATGTTGTGTTTAGATGATGCAGAAGCAATGTCTGACAGCATTCGTCATGCAGGTGCGATCTTTATGGGGCGTTATACGCCTGAAGCCATTGGTGATTACTGTGCCGGGCCAAACCACGTCTTGCCAACTTCAGGTACTGCACGTTTTTCATCACCTTTAGGCGTTTATGATTTTCAGAAGCGCTCAAGCCTGATCATGTGCTCACAAGAAGGTGTAAAAACTTTAGCAAAAACCGCGGATATCTTGGCGCAACAAGAAAACCTGGATGCGCATGCGCGTTCAGCACGTTATCGTTATCAATCATAAATAGCATTACCACCTCTCCCTGACCCTCTCCTAAAAGGAGAGGAGAATTTAAACCACAAAAATCTTGTGTCTTTAGTAATGAAAATTCCTCTCTTGCGCCATATATGGCTCAGGGAGAGGTTAGGAGAGGGTTTAAAGAGAATACAAAATGAATATCACAACAGAACAAATGCGTTTTTGGAGTCCTGAAGTACGTGAATTAGAACCGTATATCCCAGGCGAACAACCAAAAATCCAGAATATTTTAAAACTTAATACCAATGAAAATCCGTATCCGCCATCACCCAAAGTGGTTGCGGCAGTACAACAGGTATTGGCAAATTCAGCAGACGTTTTGCGTTTATATCCAGATCCGGATGCGTCTGAACTGAAACAGGCGATCGCTAAACAGCAAAATGTACCTGTTGAAACCGTCTTTGTCGGCAATGGCTCAGATGAGGTTTTGGCACATATCTTTAAAGCATTTTTTGTTCAAGAACGGCCTGTACTTTATCCAGATATTACCTATAGTTTCTATCCGGTTTATAGTCAGTTTTTCGGCGTCAAAACCAAAATCTTGCCACTGAATGATGACTTTGAAATTGTTGTAAATGACTATAAACAAGCTAATGGTGGCATTATTATCACTAACCCTAATGCACCGACTAGTATTGATCTAGGCTTGGTAGCCATTGAGGAAATTCTGCAAGCCAATCCGGATTCAGTGGTGGTGATTGATGAAGCCTATGTGGATTTTGGTGCCGAATCAGCAGTCAAGCTGGTTGAAAAATATGAAAATTTAGTCGTATGTCAAACTACTTCGAAGTCACGTTCTCTTGCAGGGTTACGTGTTGGTTTCGCGATTGCCCAGCCACATTTGATTGTAGCACTTGAAGCAGTCAAAAACAGCTTTAACTCTTATCCGATGGACCGTTTTGCGATTGCTGCAGCGGTCGCTTCATTTGAAGATCAGGCCTACTTTGAAGCACAAAATGCAAAAGTGATTGCTAGCCGTGAAAAGTTGGTGTCTCAATTAAATGAGCTTGGTTTTAAAGTTTTACCATCGAGTGCCAACTTTATTTTTGCCTCATTGCCATCTACGGATGCAGGCGAGCTTGCAAGGGAGTTGCGTGAACGTGGCATTATCGTGCGTTATTTTAACAAGCCACGTATTAACCAGTTCTTGCGAATTACTATTGGTACAGATGAGCAAAATCAGCGTTTAGTCGATACCTTGAAAAACGATATTTTAGCTTAATCTCCCCAAACTCCTCTTTATAAAAGAAGGGTCTTCTTAGTTTTACTGAATTAGAGGATTCCCTCCTTTGGTAAATGAGGATTAGGCTGGATTCAAAATAAAAAAGCGAATCAAATGATTCGCTTTTTTATTTATTCAGGCTGATACCATGTATTTAATAGATCCAGCATCGCTGAAACTTTATCAAAACATTCCTGATATTCTGCATCACAATCTGAAGAAATAGTAATTCCACCGCCCGCCCATAAAGAAACATCTTCTTGATATTTTTGGAGGGAACGAATCAGAATGTTCCAGGAACCGGTACCATCAAAATTAAAATAACCCATTGAGCCACAATAAGCTCCACGTGCTGCACCTTCCAATTCAGCAATAATCTGCATGGCACGAATTTTAGGTGCCCCCGTAATTGAGCCACCTGGTAGGGCTGACATTAGCACCTCGAAAGGATTCACATCCGCTTTTAAGGTCGCTTCTACTTCGCTCACCATATGATGCACTTGATTAAAACTTTCGATATTAAATAATTTGGGTGTTTTAACTGAACCTGTTTCCGCATAAATACTTAAATCATTACGTAATAAATCCACAATCATGACATTTTCTGCCTGATCTTTTTCCGATGTTTTTAAGTTGTGTTTAGATTGTTCATCTAGCACAGGATCGCTATAGCGTGGCATGGTGCCTTTAATTGGTTTGGTGATAATTTTCCGATTTTTTTCGAAGTCAATAAATAACTCGGGTGAGCAACTGAGTAATTCAAAATCACCAATACGCAAATAACCCGCATAGGGGGCTTCGGTTAATGCCCAGAATGCTTGGGCAGTGGCTAAGAGGGAGCCTTGGGCACGACCTTTAAATTCTTGGGTTAGATTAATCTGATAGCAGTCACCTGCAACAATATAGTCCTGAATTTTCTGAAAAGCCTGAGTATAGACAGATTTGGTCCAGCGTGAGGTACAAGGATTTTTTAAATGAAATGTCGGGTGAATTTTATCTTGATTAAGTAGGTTCTGAATATGATTGAAAATCTGTTCTGCCTGTGGATCATCACTATAGAACATCCAGCCATCAGGGGTTGGTTTAATGTAGGAAGGAAATTGACCAATAAATAAACCAGGTTGAGGATGGTCTGGATACTGAATATATTGTTGAGCCGCATAATCGTAGCCGATAAAACCAACATAGCCTCCATGAAAGCCATTCTCTTGAGGATTTTTTAATGCATCAATCACTAAATTAAATTCAGATGGGCTGGATTGATATTGTTCAATCCCTGTTCTTTTAAAAGACTGAATTTGTGATGTCGGCGCAACAAAATATTCTTGAGCGCAGCAGGCAATAAAAGGCTGACCATTATTATTTAAATACACCAGATGATCTAATGTCTTCAATGCGGATAATAGATCTGTAACCAGACGAGATTCAAATTTTAAAGGGTGATGATAGAGAGCTTCGGTCATTCAGTTATGGAGAGTTCAATATGACTCACTATTTTATATCAAGAAGTCAGGAAAATATTTTTAAATCATGAAATACCGTTTATCGGTAAGCGACAGATTGCGACCAACAACAGTTGATCAAAAACTGACTCGACGCTAATTTAAGTGGGCTAGCAAATTACTCAAGGAAAGATGCTTAAGCTGTCAGAAAATAAAAAATACAGCCTAAACACTGAGTAATTCACAACCAAAAAAAATAGTACTCTTGGGAGAGTAAACAATGAAAAAATTTACAAAATTAGTTTTAGCGACTTCAGTTGTATTTAGTGCCAATGCGATGGCGATGCAAGCAATGGATGATGCATCTCTAAGTGAAACAACGGGTCAAGACGGTTTGACAATTGGTATCGGCATCTCGAAAATTGCTATTGAAAAATTATTTATCCATGATAACGACGGTTTAGCGCCAAAAGGTGTTGCAAATGAGGCGGGTTTCGGAGGTACTTCTACAGCAGGTGCGATCGTAATCCGTGGTAAGACTGATACAGCACCTGATGCTGCTGCTCTTGCTGATCCTACTACTGCAACGCATGGTGTAGTAATCGGTGCCAATTATGACAATAATGGTGCCTATTTACTTGCATCCCGTAACCTTGCTGACTTGGTAATTGATTCGGATGCTGGTGCTGGTAATCCTTTCATTAATGTTGCTGCACAAGTATCGGGTCTAGATATCAAAGTTGGCCGAATTGGTGTAACTGCATCTGGTACAGATGATCCGGATTCGATTCGTCGAGGTGGTGCCGGTGTTGTAAACGACATCATTAGTGGTTTTGACGTTAAAACTGGTGTGATAAATGCCAATATTCAACTGGGTGCTGCTCCACAAGGCGCTATGATCAAGATGAATAGTGTAATGGTAGGTGGTCTAGAAATTAAAAACCTAGGTATTTTAGATAACTCGTCTAAAAATAAAGCAGTGGGGCTTGTAGGTACGACTCCAGTGACTACACGTGAAGCCGGTGAGATTTTTGTTGAAAGTATCAAAATTGCAGATGCGGATTCTAATAATTTAACCATTAGTCAGAATATTTCTGTATATAACGATGCTTATGTAGGTACTACAGCTCAGTTAGGTAAGGCAGCGCATGTTCGTATTGTAAGTAATGATACTGGGGCGAAAGACCAATACATTAAAGGTATTCATTTAGGTAACCGTGAAGCAAGATCATCAATTGGTGATATGGAAGTTCAAGGTTTACAAACTTTCTACTCTCAAGCTCAAGGTAGTTATACTAAAGGCGCAATTATTACCATTTCGGGTCACTAATCTTTATTTTAAAAAAGCGCGTGTTTACACGCGCTTTTTTATGACTATCTCACTTATCTAAAAAATAAAAAAAATACTGTATTTTTTTGAAAAAGCAGGTATCTTTCTAGTTACAGGGAAGTAGAGTGAATGCTCTATAAAAAGAAAAATAGGCACATCATGCCCATTATAAGAAAAGTTAATAATTATGTTAGAGATCGCGTTGGGCTCGGCGTTGATGTATTACGCTGCCAAAGAAGCTCTGGATATCAAAAAACAGCCGAATGGGGCTGTTCACTATACTGAAGTTCTTGATTCAAGAAATGACTCTTTTGTGCGTATGCACCGTGAAACTGTAGAAGTAAAACCGGCACTTCTAGATCAGTTTCAGGGCATTGTACGTCAAGCTTATGATTATAGTTGTGGTTCAGCAGCACTTACGACCCTCCTCAATGGTTATGTCGGTACGCAGCTGGATGAGCAGCAAGTCATGAGTGGGCTAATGAAATTCGGTGAAACAGATAAAATTGTTGAACGCCGTAGTTTTTCTCTGCTTGATATGAAGCGCTTTGTTTCAGCCTTAGGGTTGGAAAGTGGAGGCTATCGAGGAGAGTTCAAAGATTTAGTCAATCAAGATCAGCCTGCCATTGTTCCGATTTCTTATGCGGGATTTAAGCATTTTGTAGTTTATAAAGGTTATAAAAATGGCCGGGTTTATGTTGCAGATCCGGCACTTGGTAATATCAGTTTTGAGGAACGGCGTTTTCAGGATATTTGGGAAAATAATACTTTGTTCCTGATTAATGTACCTGAACAATATCGCAAAAATTTTCTAGCATTAAAAGAATCAGATATGCGCCATGTAGAAGATGCTACGATCAATCGCTATGCCTTGGTTGACATGCAGTACCCACAATTTTATATGGAAAAAATTGCTGATAAAGCTTCTACGATCCGTATGGACCGTAATCGTAATACAGAGTCAGAACAATTTGGGGAATATCAACATAACTTCCTGAGACTGTATTACAAGAATAAATAAAACGAAAAACAGTAATAAAAATTAAAATGGTGAAATGGATATGAACAGTAAATGGATGAACAAGACGTTCTTGGCACTGAGCATTCAAATGGTAATGGGCGTTGCATTTGCTGCAGAAGAACCAGCACTAGGTGAATACGAAACGGTTGATGAAGAAGTTGTTGTTGAAACTGCTGCATCTGTACCGGCTCAAACCGGGCAGGTCAAAACGCAGACTGCAGAAGAATCGGAACTAGGTGGATATGAAGCAGTTGAAGAGGCTGCCGTGGAAACAGCAGCACCTGTAGAGACTCAGGCTGGCCAGGTAGTAGATGCATCTCAAGCTTTACAGCAACAAGAAGGAGATGCTACTCAGGCAGCTAATCTGGAAGAAGTATTTACGTCAAATGAACGCCAATACTCTCTGATAAAACAAGGTGAAATTTCATCATATTACGATATTGATTATACCTATTATCGGGACACTCAACTCGATATAGAAATGGCTCAGGGCCAATTGTATCAACTACGTGTTCAAGAAAATGCAACACATAGTATGACTAATACTTTCACTTTCCAATATGGCGTGAAAGATAACCTGACCTTGACTGCATCCCTACCTTTAGTGGCTAAAACTGACTTGTTAAAAGATACGTCTACGGCAGGCTTGGGTGATATTAGTCTGGGTGCTCGCTGGGAGCCCTTCCCACTAAAAGCAGGTCGTCTGCCTCTGATTTTATTTGGTAATTTATCAACTAAAACCGGTGATAGCCCTTATGAAATTAATGCCGCGACAGATCTGGCAGCAGGAAAGGGCTATTATTCTGCTGGAGTGGGTGCTAGTACACGTAAATACATTGACCCAGTTGTATTGTTTGCATCGGTTTCTGCGAACTATGGTTTTAAAGAATCGGGCCTGAATCAGCGTCGAGGTAGCCGGATTATTGAGGAGTTTGAACCTGGTGTTAGTGGAGGCTTTGCCTTTGGTTTCGCATATTCATTTAACTATGATGTTTCGATGACCATGTCCTATCAGCAAAGCTTTAATACTGGTGCGGAATTTAACTATAACACTGGTGAAAGTTATTCTGCTGCAGATCAGACCAGTTCTACCTTTGCAATTTCCTTAGGGGTGCGAGTTTCTCCAGAAACAATTGTTAATGGGACCGTTGGCCTAGGGCTGACCGAAGATGCACCGGATGTTTCGTTGGGACTGTCATTCCCACTTGATATTTTAGGTTTTGGTAAAAAAATCAGTTAATAGGGGTGTCGTATGAAAAACATTCGACTTAGCCCGTTATTAACAGGAATTATTCTTGCGGGCTGTTCAAGTTATACCTTTGCACAATTGGGAACCAACCTTTCAGTTGATTTACGTGCACTATCCATGGGGAATGCCGTCACCGCAGATCCTCCAGGGGTCAATGCCATCCACTTTAACCCGGCTGCACTGACTAAAATTGATGGTCTGCAAACCGAACAGCAAATCATTGTGGCTAATTTTGATATCCAGCGTGAGTTTTCAGTACCGGCCGGATATAACGTATTTGGCTATTCTGATGATCCTATTGTCTGTAATGACGGTCCTGAAGTTTCATCTGATTTGTGTACCGATTTTAAAGGTCCGGTCAAAGGTGATGTGGAATATGTCAGCCTTTATGTCCCTTTTCTGAAAAAAATGGTGGATTTAGGGGAAGGCCTTCCTTTGACTGCACCGACCATGGGGATCGCATACAATCCCCCTGGATCGAAAGCCACTTATGCGACTGCTGTTTATGCTCCTCTCATGGCAGGTTTTGGTCATGAAGATGGGAACCCGGCAAACTTTATGGGACAGCAGGTTGCTTTAGAGCGGATTACCTATCTGTCACCATCCATCGGTTATGAGGTCAATGACCAACTGTCGATTGGTGCTTCTATCGGGATGTCTTATCAAGCCATCGGGATGAAAACGGACTTGCGTTTCCCGAATGAGTTGATTGGGATGTTGCGTATGATCGACGAAGTCGTGTGTACGCCGTTTAAAGAAAATTCCGACATTATTACAGATATTCTTTTGCTCGGGATCTGTAATGCGGATGAGGGGATGAACCCATTTGGCAAGTTTGGTCAAATGCAACTGGAGCTTGAGCAGAACTTAAGCCCAAGTTATAACCTGGGAATATTGTGGGAACCGCGCGAAGACTTTAGTTTTGGTATGGTGTACCAAAGTGCTGCAAAAATGCGCTTAAAAGGTAAATATCATATTGATAATGCCAAAGCTCCTCAGGAAATGATTAAAGGTTTAATGACCTCACCAACCGGCCAGATTCTGGCTGCAATTCTTGGATTTCCTAATTACATACCATCGAGTGAATCTGGTCTGGTGTCGCAGGATTTTGAATATCCGGCGCATTTTCAGGCAGGTATCAAATATAAAGTGATGCCAGATTTGCAAGTGAATTTTGATATTGGCTGGACAGATTACAAGGTCTGGGACGAATTTAAATTTGAATTTGATCGGACTATTTCAGCCTTAAAAATTGCCAAAATTTTGTCTGCCAATGTTACAGACTCAACCTTGGCTTTACCGATGGGATTTGAATCGCCGTGGAACTTCGGTATCGGGATTGAGTATTCCGCTACAGACCGTTTGAAGCTTCGGGCAGGTTATGAGCCACGTACCAGTGCTATTCCGAAAAATAAGCGTAATACCATGGTACCGATCAATGGTGCGCAGTTATTTGGTTTAGGTGTTGGTTACCGTTTTGATGCAGATACTGATCTGGATCTATCAATTGGTTTCTTGCGCAGCAAAGATCAGATTCCAGCAAATACCAGTAGTTTAGCCAACCAGACCGGGGTAAATAACCTGTTATTAAACCCATATGCAGGTTTAAACGTAAAAACAGATACCAAAATTACAATTTTAGGTTTGAACTATCGCACGCGTTGGTAAGGGAAAAATGATCAAGACAAGGAACGTTGGATTGACAGCGGTACTGGCATTAAATCTGGTATCCGTGTCTTTTTATACAAGCGCTAAAGAATTTATTACGATTATTGGTCCAGATGGCCGACCATTAGTCGTACCCCGTAATAATGCAGAGAAAAAAACTGAAGACAAATCTCGATTGTTGAAAAAAGTAGAAACTGCAATAGTTCAGCCTGTAACTGTAAGACAAAACATAGAAAAATTGCCCGTCGTAGAAAATAGGCAAGTTAAACTTAAGCATGACCATAATATGGTTGTACAACCAGTACAACCAGTACAACCAGTACAACCAGTACAACCAGTACAACCAGTACAACCAGTACAACCAGTACAACCAGTACAACCAGTACAACTGCATACTGTGCAAGAAAAGATTCAGTCTAAACCACAATTAAAACCTGAATCTCAAGCTATTCAAAATCCTGATATTGGAGCTGGATCTTCTGTTGCTATTATACAAAAACCGGGATTTAGCCAGGTTGAAGGCATTGAATATGTGGATAGTGAGTATCTGGAAAATAAAGAATTTAATTTGGAAGGCAAAAAACGTTTCTATAGCATGCCCGAAGGAGTAGTAGATAAAAATATTGGAACTACCCGGACCCAGACAATTGAACGTGAAAAAGGGGTGGGACAATCCGTATTAAAATCCTTGTTTCAAACGCCAGAAGTAGATTCTGGTCCTGTGGTACTGGCTCAAAGTTATTATCGTATTTCACAGTCGGAGACCATCGATAGCTTGGGCAAACAGTGTTTTAATGATAAGAAAATTAAAAAAGCTAAAGAAATCAGCCTTAAAAAAGCAGTTAACCTCTGGCCTCGTGCGCCTCTTAAAGCAGACCAATTTGATTTTGAAGTGGTAAAGCTTCAATCCGATATCCAGAATATTCAGATCAATTCTTATGCCTCTAGCCAGAAAAATCCAACGTATTATTGGCCTTTTGTTGTGTTTTTAGACAGTCGTGGTTGTGTGCTTGAAGGAGCGGGTGGTTTTAAAAATCAGGAAGGACAGGCGAATATTATTCAACATGAGCGTATCGAAGGGATTCTCCAGATTCCTGCTCAAAGTGAATATATATTATTGACGCCTTTGGCCTCAGCAATAGATGTTGAAGACAAGATGCTGACAAATCATGGACAACTAAAATTAGTCGCCATTCGATAAGGACTATTCGAGTACAAAAAGATGAAAAATAAAAAATTATTTCCATTTGCTTTAACCACACTTTTAACGGCACTGAGTGGGTGTGGTGGGGAAAGTGCCAATGTCATTCCAGAAAAAAATGATGAAGCCACGACCAATGGTACTTGTACCCCAGGTACAACTAACTGTGTGGAATGGGGGCTGGAATATCCGCTCGATGGTTTGAACTTTAACTGTAGTAGCGATACAGAAAATACCTTTATTACGTTATTTGATAGTAAAAACGGGGTTGCTTCTGGAACCTGTCAAAAGACGGATAATATTGAGTTTTATATTCAAAGTTTTGCTTCACGCAAGATTAATTTAGGTCAAATTAAACTCAGCGATTATGCCAGTTTTAGTGCCCAGACCCAGCTGCCGCGTTTAAGTGTAATCGATATTGCAACTGGGATTGCTCGACGTCCGGTAGGTGATTTGGTGCCTAATGATCCTACCGTTCAGGTGGCCATGCGTCTGGTTAAAATTCTGCAAGCTTTGGCGTTAGAAGAAGGGCGTATTATTAATCCATCTGATGTACAACCTTTGTATATTACTGAAGAGATGCGTAAAGACCTGGCGAAAACCAGTGAGAATATCAATCTGATGGATGCAGATTTTGCGACCAAAATTAAAGATTTTGTTGATATCAGCACAATTTCGGATGAGGTGGCTTTTGCCACAGTTAAAAAGCTGGTGACGATTGCTAACGCAGCCGTGTATCAGCCAGAATTTTCATTATTCTCAACTTCAGGCGTAATTGGTAGTAACCTGACGGGTTCAGATGGACTGGTGGGCTGTAATCAAAGCCCTTGTGATATTAAGAATAAGAATACTAAATATTTATTTGGCCATTTTATGCTGATTACCGATCGCCAGGGCTATACCTTTGGCAGCGGCTTACAATGGCGTGATAATGAGTTAACTCTGGCTAAAGAAAATTTATCTTCCTTAGGGGGGATTAATGCTCAACTCATCCGTAAGGTGAAACCGGTACAAATGACCGCTGATCCGCAAAGTTCATGGATTCATCCAACCAGTAAAACCATTAACACGCCTTACCGCTTGAATATTGCAAATAATGCGACTCCGCTTGAGTTGTATCAAGGCAGATTATTGAATGATTATGTGATCGCCGGTAAAGAAGCTTTCTATAAGATGGTGACTGACAAAAAATCGCTGGATACTTCCGATCAAGCCAACTTGGGGTTGTGGCGTTTGCAGGCCGATGGTGAAAACTATACGGGAAGCGTTGATCTATATAAGATTTTCCCAATTAGTTATCTGGATCGTCAGGTCTTTAAAACAGCGCAGAACGTCGCGGATGGGGAGAAATACATTTTCCCAATGTATGCCAATCTGGAATTTAAATTTACAGATACCACTGTCAGCCCAATTACTTTAGGAATCGTCATTGACAGTAATGGTGATGTACGCACCAATATGCAATCTTCCAGCAATTTCGCGACTGATCCGGTGAATGGCTGTCAAGGTGATGTGTTGGCAGATACACTCTTAGATCATCAAGGCATACCACAATACCGCCTTGGAACTTTGGGACGTGCATTTGTCGCTGATAAAGCGGTTTCCATGCGCCTGATTTTGGCCAATGAAAAGTTTGGTAATATCAATGGCGCATTGGTAGGGGTAGACTCACGCATCCAGTCTTCACCGGATTCTAGGGATTCGATTGTGATCGGTGGTGCACTGCTCAATTTGTCTAATGTGTTAGATACTAATGTCGGCCAGAATGGGCGTGTAACTTTCCTGAATTCGGCAGGTGATGGGGTACAATGGGCCAATACCTATGCCAGTTTTCAAAAAGTTTATAATAATAACAATGAGGGTGAAACACCGGCAGATATTAGCCTGGCAAAATTAAACGGTGGTTCGGTTGAGTTTAAGCTCGCGGATTGCTATCAAGTCAAAGCCAAATAATATTCTTTAAAAATAAAAAAAACCCATCTTAGTATGGGTTTTTTTTATGGATGTTAAATTTAACCGGTATGGTCTAGACGCGTGCCTAATGTTTCCAGATGCATTGGAAAAATATTATTTTTACGGTCTTCAAAATAATGTCTGAGGGTGTGTTCTACACTCGGGAAGGCAAGTTCAGTCCAGGGAATATCTGCTTCATCAAATAAACGTGCTTCGATGGTTTCTTCACCCGCACCAAATTTTCCATCAATCAGATTGGCTTTAAATAGCACATAAATCTGACCAATACGCGGAATGTTATACATACAGTACAGCTGTTCAATGTCTACTTCAGCTTCGGCTTCTTCGCGGGTTTCCCGTGCAGCCCCTTGCTCCATGGTTTCAAATAGTTCCATATAGCCGGCAGGTAAAGTCCATAAGCCGTAGCGTGGTTCAATGGCACGACGGCAGAGCAGTACTTTGTTTTCGAATAAGACTAAAGCGCCACAAATCACTTTCGGATTAATGTAATGAATAGAGCCGCATGAATCACATACGCTGCGAATTTGCTGATCGCCCAAAGGAATTTTAGCAGTGGTTTTATGTCCACAATTCACACAGAAGTTCATATTCATCATCAATGATAAAAGTAAGCTCAGGATAACTGAAAAAGCAAAATTTGGCATCATTTCTCTCCTGCCCCGACTAAAATCAGCTATGATGAAATTATGATCATCGTCAGGGCTGAGAGAATGGATGCATGTGAATTGACACAAAGGTTGCAGCAACGATTACGTTTTTCCAAGCGTATCCGATCTGCGCATGCTGCCGTGTTGATTGCAATTACAGATGAAGCTGACCCGAAAGTATTGCTGACGCGCCGTTCAGCTTATTTGAATAATCATGCCGGAGAAGTCTCATTTCCAGGCGGCAAGCGCGATCCGCAAGATACCAGTAATATTGTGGTGGCTTTAAGGGAAGCCTATGAGGAAACGGCACTCAATCCTTTTGATGTGCATTTAATGGGTGATTTACCCATGCAAAAAGCCCGCAATGGCATGCTGGTCAAACCGATTGTGGGACTGATTCCTCCGCAAGTGAAGCTGATTCCACAACCGACGGAAATCGACCGGATTTTCTTTGCCTCATTGCAGCATTTGCTTGAAGTGACACCTACGCCTTATGAAGTTCGCTTTGCCCAGCAATCTTTATATTTTCCGAGTATGCGGGTAGAAAATGAAGTGGTCTGGGGCTTGACCGCACGTATGCTGATTTCTTTATTTCAATATGGGCTGGATTATAAAAAAGACTGGCCATTCTTGCTTAATTCTCCAACGTTTAAACGCTCCAAATTTTTTTAACCATTGAACAGGATTTTATCAATGTTGTACAAATTTCAGGGACACTTACCTACCGCTACACATCAGCCCTGGGATGGCTGGGTGGCACCAACGGCAACAGTGATTGGACAAGTTGAACTTGGACGACAAGTCAGTGTCTGGTTTGGGGCTGTAGTACGTGCAGATAACAGTAAAATTAAATTGGGTGACTTTAGTAATGTGCAGGAAAATGCAGTGTTGCATACGGATGCAGGCATTGAGATGCACATTGGTGATTATGTGACAATCGGCCATCAGGCCATGCTGCATGGTTGTACCATTGGCGATAACAGTCTGATCGGGATTCAGGCGGTCATTCTGAACAATGCCGTGATTGGGAAGAATTGTATTATTGGTGCCAATGCCTTGATTCCGGAAGGCAAGATCATTCCAGACAATTCCGTGGTGATGGGCTCACCCGGTAAAGTGGTAAAAACGCTGGATGATGACAGTATTCAAAAATTAACAATGAGCGCCATGCATTATGCCGAGCATTTTCAGAAATTTCAGGATTTGGAAGAAGTGCAACTCTAAGGCACTCTTTTAATGAGTGAATCATAAGCCTAGATTTTCTAGGCATTTTTGTATCTGTTTCGGGAAAATCTCGCGTAGCGGATATGAGTGGAGTATCATATCCGCGTTTTTTATATTCTCTGAATTAAGGTTGTGCATGAAAGTGCTGGCATTGGAGACTGCCAATGAGCAGTGTTCCGTTTCTGTAATCGATGATACTCAAGAACTATTTTTTCAGCTTGATGCGCGCGCCAAGGCACAAACGCAAACGATTCTCCCAATGATTGAACAAGGTCTGCAAGATCTTGGGCTGGCCATTGCTGATTTGACCGCGATTGCCTTTAGTCGTGGTCCGGGTTCTTTTAGCGGTGTCCGCATTAATGCTGCCGTGACTCAGGCCTTGGCTTGGTCCAATGATGTGCCGGTGATTCCGGTGTCAACTTTGCAGGCTTTGGCACAAGCAGCCTACCGTTTGCATGGTCTGACTGAAGTGTCTGCGGTATTGGATGCCCGCATGAGCGAAGTCTATATCGCGAGCTATCAACTGGATGCACAAGGGATTATGCAACCGGTCGATGATGAGCAACTGTTAAGTTATGCAGAAGGTAGCCAAGCTGTGCGCTTTACCCCGGTTGGCTCAGGTGCTGAATTGGTACAAAGCGAAACTTCAATTTATAAAGATGTGCATGCGACCGCACAGGATATCGCCAGCATTGCACGTGCAGCGGCACAAGTAGAAAACTGGGTGAGTGCAGAATTGGCATTACCCGTATATTTACGCGATAACGCGTGGAAAAAAATTCCAGAACAAGGCAAAGCATAATTAATTAGGATAAAGCATGGATCTTTTACTGCTACTCAAAGCGGCCATCATGGGTATTATCGAAGGCATTACCGAGTTTTTGCCTATTTCCAGTACCGGCCATTTGATTTTGGCATCAGAATTAATGAATTTCTGGACCAAGGAAAAGAGTGATGTATTCGTCATCGCGATCCAGATGGGGGCAATTGCTGCCGTTATTTATGAATATTGGGCACGTCTTTGGGGTGCAGCGACCGGGATTGTCAGCGGTGAACCGCAAGGTCGCCGTTTAGGCATTGGCCTGATTCTGGCTTCTATTCCGATTATATTGATTGGTCTGACGCTGGGACAAACCGTCAAACAATTACTGTTTAATGATATTGCGATTGCCATTGGTTTAATTGTCGGTGGTCTGATCATTATCTGGATTGAAAAGAATCCACCACAAGTCCGTGTCCATGAAGTTGAAGAACTCAGCATTAGAGATGCGATCTGGATTGGCCTAATTCAGGTTCTATCCTTGATACCGGGTACTTCCCGTTCAGGCGCAACCATTATCGGTGCGATGTTCCTCGGTGTGTCCCGTAAGGCAGCGACTGAATTTTCATTTTTCTTGGGTATTCCGGTCATTATCGGCGCTGGCCTGCTGGACCTTTATCAAAGCTATGATGTCTTAAATACGACTGAAGACTGGACCGTGATCGGAGTTGGGCTTCTGGTTTCCTTTATCTCGGCATTGATATTAATCCGTGCGCTGGTCGCTTATGTGGCTAAACGCGACTTTATGATCTTTGCCTGGTATCGTATTGCTTCGGGTCTGCTGATTTTATTATTTGCCTATACAGGTTGGAAATTATGGTAAGCGCGATTCGCTTATATGCCGAATCTGACTATCAAGAGAAAGCACAGCACTTTGAGGCTGTGCTTTCTTCTCGTGGGGTACAGGTTGAGATTGAAACTGTTGAAAAACTCAATGCACGTTTTTTCCGTTTAAATCCTGAACTGGCCCTCTGTGTCGATGCTGACGGACTCTGGTTATGTGCCAACGGCATGAAGATGCAACCGGACTGGCAAGCAGAAACTGGACGTTTAAAACGTGCATCTTTAAAGTCAGAAATGATTGCACGTGCCTGTAATTTAAGTGAAAAACCAAGCTTGGTTGATGCGACTGCAGGTCTAGGACATGACAGTCTGTTGATGGCACATTTAGGCGCGCAAGTGACTCTGGTTGAACGGCATCCGGTTCTATTCACCTTGCTTGAAGATAGCCATATACGTGCCCAGTCGGATGCATTCCTGAGTCAGGTCGTATCACGGATTCATTTGGTCTTTTCTGATTCAGCCGATTATCTGCAGCAACAGGCCCAGCAGCATAAAGTTGTCGATGTAGTTTATCTTGATCCAATGTTTCCACAGCGGGATCAAAACCAGCAGGCAGTCAAAAAGCAGGCGCAGGTCAAAAAACAGATGCAGCTGTTGCATATGTTATTGCCTGAAGATGGTGAAATGGATCTGGGCGATAATCTTCTGGAACTGGCACAAAAAATTGGCAGGCGTGTCGTGGTCAAGCGTCCGCGTCTGGCGGTATTTTTAGCCGGAAAAGAGCCAAATCATCAATGGCAAGGCGATGCTTGTCGCTTTGATGCGTATTTTCAGCATGAACTTGTAGCTGAATAGGATAATGGCTTCTTTATTAAGCAAAGATTTGTTATATATTTAAAATTAGCATTGATTAAATACTTATCAAGCATAAACTTATTCAGCACATTAGCGAGCCACTCATCTCCTTGAAATCCTATGATCGACTTTAAACCCTCCATTAATTTTTGGCACGATTTTAAGAGCAACCAAATTGCCGGGATGTGGTTATTTCTGGGGTCGAGGCGTTCTTTACAACTGGTCCGTCCATCCATCATGCAATTGGTGTTCTGGGGGATCTTGGGTGGCTGCGCCAACAGTTTGTTTAGCTGGCTCAGTTCAGGCCGTATGGGAGATTTTAACTCTCAAGGTTTGATTAGTTATGCGCTTTGGCCTTTCATTGCCCTGATTGTCGGTATTTTTCTTTCGCAACGGGTCAATAATCCACGCTTGATGCTGGTGCCAGCCTTGTTATGGTTGGTGTTAGATACCCATATCATGCTGTTCCAGTGTCTGATTCAGTATCTGGGTGATCTGGATTATCTGCCTTATATCCTTTACGACTATATTCCAACGCTCTTTGTCATGCTGTTTGTCTGGCAAAGTCTGGCAGTGGTCTGGGTGATTTCACGTGAATTAAAATGGCCGTGGTGGGAACGTGCGCTGATTATGCTGGCGACTTTGTTTACGCTAGTAGTTTGGCAGATTTCAGTCAAAGATCAGCCGATCTGGAAAGTCGAAGAAATTCCACCGAGTTTTGCCGAAGATGCTTTCTATGCCCAGCCAACTCTGCTGAACAAAGCGCTGGAAAATATCGAATATGGTGAATTCGCACAGTCGCACTGGTATTTCATGGGGGTGGCCGGAGCGAGCTATCAGGATGTATTCCATTCTGAAGTCGAGCGGATTAAAGAACAGTTTGATACCCGTTTTGGCACTTTTGGCCGATCGATTGCCTTGGTCAATCACCCAGCGACACGTACCACTATGCCGATTGCTTCCAAAACCAGTATGGAGCTGACATTGCGCCGTATGGGGCAGCAGATGAACCGTGAAAGTGACGTATTATTTTTATATATGACCTCTCACGGTTTGCCGAATGTATTTGAAATGGAAAATGCCCCACTGGATCTGGCGCAGGTTGATCCAAAATGGTTGCGTGAAACACTAGATGCATCAGGCATACGTTGGCGCGTGATCGTAATCTCGGCCTGTTTTTCAGGCAGTTTTGCTTCTGCTTTACAGAATGACAATACCTTGGTGATTACGGCTTCGGCAGCTGATCGGCAGTCTTTTGGCTGTTCGAATGAAGCGGATTATACCTATTTCGGTCGTGCGTTCTTTGATGAAGCCATGCGTGAAAATAGCAGCTTGCAAAGCGCTTTCGCACAGGCCACAGATACCGTAGCAAAATGGGAATCAGCTCAAGGTTTTGAGCCATCAGAACCGCAATGGGTGATTGGTAAGAATATGGAATTGATGTTGCCGCAACTGGAGCAACGTTTATTTCCACAGACCACTACGGCGACATCATCTCCCTAGATCAATGTCATCCACAGACCGGTTTCAATAATAAGGAATAGCCATGGAACTTATACAGAACAATAGAAGCTTTGAAGGTGAACAGCGGATTTATCGTTTTGATTCACGCTATCTTAAAACACCGACCAAGTTTGGCATTTTTCTGCCGCCTCAAGCTTTAGAAGGTCACAGCTGTCCGGCATTATTCTATTTGGCAGGTTTGACCTGTACCGAAGAAACCTTTGCCATCAAGGCGCATGCACAGCGTTTGGCGGCGCAACTTGGCTTGATTCTGATTACACCAGATACCTCACCACGCGGCGAAGGTGTGGCAGAAGGCGACAACTGGGATATTGGCCAGGGCGCAGGTTTTTATATCAATGCAACACAAGCACCATGGGCTGAACATTACCAAATGGAAAGCTTCATTGTGGATGAGCTCTATGCACTGGTCACTGAGGAGTTCGTGATCCATCCCGGTAAGATCGGCATCTTCGGCCACTCTATGGGCGGTCATGGCGCATTGACCCTAGCATTTAAATATCCAGAAAAATTCAAATCTGTTTCAGCCTTTGCACCGATTTGTGCACCGAGCCAATGTCCGTGGGGAGACAAAGCGTTCTCGAATTATTTGGGTACTGAGAAAGAGGAATGGCTAAAACATGATGCAACCACTTTGGTTCAGGAAAAAGGCGCATTATTTAGCGATATCCTGATTGATCAGGGTTTTTCGGACCAGTTCTATAGTCAGCTTAATCCAGCCTTGTTTCAGCAAGCTTGTGATGCCGTCAACCAGCCGCTAACTTTGCGTGAACATCAGGGCTATGATCATGGTTATTACTTTATTCAAAGTTTCGTAGATGATCATTTGCAATTCCATGCCGTGCAGTTAAATCCTTAAAGCAAGACTGCACATATGTAGTAAAGCCAAAAAAATTAAAAACCTCCAAAATGTTTTTACATTCTGGGGGTTTTTCTTTTAATATCAGATGTATAAAATTATAAAAAATTGGGGTCGTCATGCAGCAGACAGCAGACGGTATTCGTGTTAGTGAGCCATTATTTCCAGCTGCTTCAAGTTTTTCGACTGAAGCCACGCCTTCAGTCTGCCCTAAATATCAGCGTTATGGATTCAGATTTCATGGCAGTGCATCCGAATATTTTGGTATCTGGATGGTGAATCTGATGCTGACCATTGTGACATTGACCTTGTACAGCCCTTGGGTCAAGGCACGCCGTATGCGTTATTTCTACGGCAATACCCAATTTTTAAACCATCGCTTCGATTTTGTGGCCATGCCGAGCCGGATCCTGCTGGGTCGTCTGTTTGCACTGGAACTGTATCTGGTTACCGTTGTACTGACCAACTATTCAATCCTCTCTACCAGTTCTTTATTGATGGTCGCTGCGCTATGTCTACCGTGGCTTATTCGGATGACCCTGAAATTCAAGGCCCGAAATAGCAAATATGGCAATGTACGTTTTTATTTTAATGGCAGCAACCGTGAGGCTTATAGGGTCTTATTTCTGGCCATCCTGCTCAATATCTTTACTTTGCTGCTGTTTAGCCCAGTGATGATCTGGCTCTATAAACGCTATTGCTTTAATCATTTATCGATTGGTCAGCTGCAATTCAAGCTGAATATTAGCTGGTCCAAGTTTGTGTCTGCCGTTTATCTGCCCTTGGGTCTTTACCTGCTGGTTGGTATTGGCTGGCTTGCAGCAGTAGTGTACTGGGTGGACCGGATTGGAACCAACTTGTTTAGTCTAGGGTTACTGCTTAGCTATCTGCTTTGTCTGGCGCTGGTCTGACCGGTCATTTCTGCACGTTTATACCTCATTACCTGGAATCATGTGGAGCTTGGTCAAAGTTACTTTAAAACACGGGTAACTACCTGGCGTTATAGCTGGATTGTGCTGAGCAACTGGATAGTGCGTGTTCTTAGTCTGGACTTAATGACACCTTGGGCTGCCATCCGTTTATATCAATATCAGTTGAACCATCTGGAACTCTATGTAGCAGAAGATGAAGCTAATCTTGAGCATATCTTGCAACCTGATCCGAGTGCCTTGGCTGATGAAATCCTGGACGTATTTGATTTCGATGCGTCGCTATAGGAGTAAATGTGATGAAACGACCTGTCGAAGTTAAGTTTTATGATGGAGTTCTCGCTGAAGCCCGTCGTGCCTGGATTGTACCGGATCAGCAACAAGGGATTGCCTTGAAACTTGATGAGGAGGTTCCAGTACAAGTTAGCGCTGCAGATTTTTATTTTTCTTATCCGGACATGGCCTACATTGGTGGTGTCGGTGGTCGTAAACCGATTATTGAGTTACCTGAAGAACGTCGGATTGAGTTTTTAAGCAAAGCGCCACATTGGCTCGGGATTAAACATAAAGATATTTATCATGCAATCTGGAAGTTTGAACGTTCACCGATCCTGATTTTCTTTTCCATGATCATCGTGATTAGTGCAGTGATTGTGATTTTAAAATGGGGGATTCCTTATAGTGCCAAACAGCTGGCAAAATTCCTTCCGGAGCAGACTCTGGTTGAAGTAGGCAACCGGACAGAGCAGCAGTTAATTGCCCAGACCCAACCAAGTACACTACCGGAAGAACAGCAGATGCGATTAAAAACTTTGTATGAACAAAAGATTGCTGTAGGAAAACCTGCAAAAATTATTTTCCGTCAAGGTGGATCAAGCATGGGCATGAATGCTGCAGCCATCCCGAATAACACCATTATTGTGACTGATGAACTGGTGAAAATCAGCGGCACCGATGAGGAAGTCCTCGCAGTACTGGCCCACGAACAAGGCCATCTGGTACAGAAGCACAGCATGCAAAAAGTGATTTCTAATCTGGGTGTGGCGGGACTGTTTGCCTTTGTAACTGGAGATTTAAGTGATGTGGTCACCGCATCTGTAGTGGTCCTGACCGATGCCGGATATTCGCAGGCGATTGAACTGGATGCCGATGACTATGCCATGCAGCATTGGCATCAACAGCAGATTTCCAGTATTCACTTGTCTAATTTTTTGCAGCGGGTGGAAAATGCCAGAATACTGGCAGAGGAATCACAAACCTTAAAAATGAAAAATTTCACTCTCAATATCGATGGAAAAGACCGGCATCTGACAGAAACCGAACTGAAATGGATTCGCCTGATCGGGAAGTTTAAAAAATATCTGAAATCTCACCCCGAACTGGATAAAAGGATTCAGCGTATTCATGCCTTTAATGAACAAGCGAATCATCGTATTTAGTTTCTGATCATTGCTATGTCTTGATCATCAAGGCTTTTTAGTCCCTATCTTTGCCAGTCGGCAGTCAGATGTTCCTGTCCCATACGGATCAGATGATCCAGAACCACATTTTCGAGTTTATTCAGGTCAGTGGAATCAGCATTGCTCTGAATCGTTACGGTTAGATGATCCTGTTCAGGAGCCAATATCACTTCAGCATTTGGAAAATGAATCAGGAAATTTTGTTCGGTTTCATCAATATTAAATTTATGTTTCCAGTGATTGGCCAGGCGTTTGGCAATTCGTGCTGCTTGTTGCGTCTGGATATAGGCAATACTTTTCATCAGTTTTCTACACTATTCATCATTATTCTAAACTTTAAACCAAGCGGTGATGCCAGCATAAGCCTCAAAGCGTTACACAGCGTTTTAATCTTGCAACATCGAATCACAGTAGCCGGAGCGGATTTGATATAATGGGAAAAATCCAATTTCAACAAGCCAGGTTCTCCCATGTCCAAGTCTTATTTAATTGCCCCTTCTATTTTATCTGCTGACTTTGCCCGTTTAGGTGAAGAAGTCGAGAACGTGTTGGAAGCAGGTGCAGACGTTGTCCATTTTGATGTCATGGACAACCATTATGTACCGAACCTGACTTTTGGTGCGGGTGTTTGCAAGGCCTTGAAAAATTATGGGATTAAGGCGCCAATTGATGTGCATTTGATGGTTAAGCCGGTAGATCGCATGATCGGAGATTTCCTTGAAGCGGGTGCTGATATCATTACTTTCCATCCGGAAGCGTCTGATCATATTGACCGTTCTTTACAGTTGATCAAATCAGGTGGCGCCAAAGCGGGTCTAGTATTTAACCCAGCAACGCCACTGCATTATCTGGATTATGTACTGGATAAAGTTGATCAAATTCTGCTCATGAGTGTGAACCCGGGCTTTGGTGGACAGAAATTTATTCCAATGACTTTGGATAAATTGCGTCAGGCACGTCAACTGATCGATGCTTCAGGTCGTGATATTCGTCTGGAAGTCGATGGTGGTGTTACACCGAGTAATATTCGTGAAATTGCTGAAGCGGGTGCCGATATGTTTGTGGCGGGTTCAGCTATTTTTGGCAAGCCAGATTATAAAGCTGTGATTGATGAAATGCGTGCAGAGTTAGCCAGAGTAGGACAGATTCAACTCTAATCGCTAAAACATCAGATGCGCATAAATATGTGGATAACTTTATGGATAAGTGTGTAGATATCTATGTTGATAACCATATGGATATGTTGCATAAAATGTAATCATTTGTACCTTGGTTGATTGTGATTTAGACAATATTTGTATAAAAATAACTCAAATTGGGTTCTTTTTTATTACATATAACCCTTATGTTTAGTGGTTATTTGTTAATCAAGAGTTAATAATTCAACCAAGTAAAAAATGATCAATGTCTCGCATATTTGTGTTTCATTATGTAATTACTCCAGACAAAGTTTAAATTTAATTGATGTGTATAACTTAATATTCTGAGTCCATTCTCATGTAATTGTTGTGGATGAATTGCCCGATTATTAGAACTATTTCTGACTTGGCATTTTCAACATCTACCATAACCAGAATAGCCATGAATGTCGTGAGGATTTGAGTAAGGCAAAGTTAAGTTGTATCTCGATAAGTCATGTTTTGTAAAAATAGCCAGATTACTGCAATGTGGTTTTATAAAATTTTTACACCTAGGAGGAACGACCTCCCTTGTGAATTGCATATCGGAATTTACAGGAAAAATCGTCAGGACGGCCTGATTCTTATATAAAAGGAGGAGGGCTGCATGGCCTGGATCGTACTTATTCTTGCGGGTATTTTTGAAATCGTTTGGGCATATTCGATGAAGCTGTCTGAAGGCTTTACCAGACTTACCCCAAGTATTATTACCATTGTCTTCATGGTAATGAGTTTTGCTTTGCTGGCTTATGCGATGCGTACTTTGCCACTAGGTACAGCCTATACGATCTGGACCGGGATTGGTGCAGTGGGTTCATTTCTCATTGGTATTTGGGTTCTGGGTGAACCTGCTACAGCATTGCGTATGCTGGCTGCAGTACTCATCATTTCCGGTCTGGTGCTGATGAAAGTATCCTCTTCATAATTTGTTTCTGCCTGTCTCGGTGAACTGGGTTAATATAGAAAATGAACTCCAGCGATTGGGACAGGGCACCATCATGAACTTAAGTTATCTTTATATGGACTCGCCTGTAGGTCAGCTACAGCTGGTCGCGAATGAAACCGCGCTGGTAGCCGTGCTTTGGGATTGTGAACAGCCGAATCGGGTGAAACTGGCGACCTTGGTTGAAGATCCGCGACATCCGGTCTTGATTGAAACCAGACGCCAGCTCCAAGAATATTTTGCCGGTCAACGCAATGTTTTTGACCTGCCTTTGGACTTTGCCGGTACTGATTTTCAGAAAAAAGTCTGGCAGGCGCTACTGAATATTCCCTACGGACAGACGCGAAGCTATCGCGACATTGCTGAACAAGTGGGTAATATCAAGGCGGTACGTGCCGTGGGTGCAGCCAATGGCAAAAACCCGATTTCGATTATTGCACCCTGTCATCGGGTGATTGGTCGCAGTGGCAAGCTGGTAGGATTTGCCGGTGGTTTGGATAAAAAAGAAATCCTGTTAAATATTGAGCGAACGCATTAATATTTAAACACTTAAAACAAATGAAAATTAGAATATGGAACATTCTACCATACAGCTATTAAGTCCATTCTGGTCCAGCTTAGGGTGGATTCTTCTGCTTTTCTTTGGCGTGATGATTTTTAAATTATTCAAGCCATTTTTAAAAGGGAAATTAGGAGAATTTGCGGTTGCTGCCCATGTCAAACTGTATTTAAAAGATCTTCAATATATTCTGCTCAATGATTTGACTCTTCCAGACGGGACAGGCGCGACCACGCAGATCGATCATCTGTTATTAAGTCCTTACGGAATATTTGTGATTGAGACTAAAAACTATAAAGGCTGGATATTTGGAAACGAGCGACAAAAAACCTGGACCCAGAAAATCTATAAAAACAGTTATAAATTTCAGAATCCGATTCATCAGAACTATAAGCACATCAAAGTATTGGAGCAGCTACTGGCAGATATTGTGGAACCAGACCTTTTGCATTCTGTGATTGTATTTATGCCGGATGCTGTGTTTAAAACACCGATGCCAAATCATGTATTTCGGGGTGCAGGCTGGATCGACTATGTGAAAAGTTTTGATCAGCAGATGATTTCTGAAACGAAATTAAAACGGATACAACTGCGGTTAGAAAAAGAAGTTTTAGAAAAATCCTGGAAAACTAATCGGGAACACGTAGAAAATTTAAAGCAGCATAAGCAGTCATAAGTTTTTTACGGACTCATAAAAAAAGCCTTTGAATCATTCAAAGGCTTTTTGGTTTTAAATATTTGAAGCTTTCAGTTTTTCGGTAATCTCGGCCAGAACTTTAATCCGTTTCACTTCGTCCCATAAGGCTTTGGCTTCAGGATAATGTTTCGACATCATGCCCAGCCATTGCTTGTAACGGCCGACCATCCCGATCTCAGTTTTGGCTGGGCCGTTGATAAAACGAATTTGTAGTTGCAGTAGTTCATTCCAGTTCATCAAAGGTGCATCCGAGTTTTGACGGATACATTGGGTCAGGTCGGGTGTAGTCACTGCACCACGGCCAATCATCAGATCTTCGCAACCGGATTCCAGACGGCACTGTTTGGCATCGGCATTGTTCCAGATTTCACCATTGGCGATCACATTGATCTTAAGTGTCTCACGAATCGGTTGTAGCTGGTCCCAGAATGCGGGCGGAGTATAGCCATCGGCTTTGGTGCGCGCATGCACGGTAACCCATGCTGCTCCTGCATCTTCAATGGCATGCGCATTTTCCAGCATGAAATTGCGGTCCATATAACCCAGACGCATTTTGGCGGAAACCGGAATATGCGCAGGGACGGCATCACGCACGGCTTTAACCAGCTCATGCACCACTTCTGGTTCATCGAGCAGGACTGAGCCACCGCGATGACGGTTCACAGTTTTGGCCGGACAGCCAAAATTCATGTCAATTGCCGGTGCACCCATGGCTGCCACTTTGGCGGCATTCGCTGCCAGCATCTCCGGATTATTTCCCAGAAACTGCACATGTACCGGTGTACCTGCCGCCGTCTTGCCATCATTCAACAGTTCTGGACAGTAAGTATGATAAATATGATCGGGCAGAAGGGAATCGGTGACACGGATAAACTCGGTCACGCACCAGTCAAAGCTACCTACGGATGTCAGCACATCACGCATAATCGGATCGGTTAAGCCTTCCATGGGAGCAAGCACAAGTTTCAACGGTGCACACCTGTAAATTTAAAACGGTGTTATACGTTTTTTTAGGCAGCCTGTCTAGGCTGGATGGGAATTGAATGATGAGTACCTGAAAATTGAACTTTTTGGGCTGATATAAAAAGGCCCTTAATGTAGATTAAAGGCCTTTAAAAGTGAAGCTTAAGAAGGTTTAGCAATATCCAGCCATTTTAGTCAGCCAGTTTCTCGACTTTCATACTCTCACGATAATACTGACAGCCCTTGTACAACAGGAAGCAGCCAATCAATCCGGCAATCGCATTGACGATCGAGATTGAGTTACCAACCATTAATGTGTTTTGGAAATATTTATCCGTGATTAACGCCACTGCGGTGGTTCCGACACCTAAGGCAATCAGGTTTGAAACCAGCAGGAACTTTGCAGATACCTGTGCGCGTAGCTGGTTTGGTGTCAGCATTTGCGTAGCAGCTGCCGATGCAGGAATCGGGAAAGTGGAGAAGAACATCGCCACAAAAATCAGCGCAAATGAAAGCTGCATATTATCGACCTGAGTAAACAGCACACTCGGAATAATCAGCGCCGCACAGCCAATCGCACCAGTACGAATTGCAGCATCGCTATAGCCACGTTTCGAGAAGAAGTCGATCAACCAGCCACAGAACAAGGCACCTGAAGTATTCGCGATCAAAATAATCGTACCGAGGATATAACCGGTTTGACTCGCATCCAGACCGAAATTACGCATGTAATAGGCAGGTGCCCAGCCCAGCAGCGAATACAGCATCATGGTGTAAAAAGAAAAGCCAATAAAATGACAGAAGAAGGTCTTTTTATGTGTCTTGATAAAACCAATCGAATTTTTGAAAGAGGCTTTAATGACCTGACCATCCTGACCGACTTTCATGCCCTTACGTGCAGGTTCACGCACCGTCAGTACCATGAGTAGAGCCAGCAATACGCCCGGTAGACCCACAATCATAAAGGTGAGTTGCCAGGTTTTCACTTCACCAATGAGAGGTAAAGCTACGAAGCTGACATCTTTTAGCAGGCCAATCACATAGCCGCCAATCAGGAAAGCTAGGCCCGAACCAATAAAGGCACCAATCGCATATACACCGAGTGCACGGCCTAATTTATCTTTCGGAAATAAATCGGCAACGATTGAATAAAAGGCAGGGGAAAGCGCGGCTTCACCGGCACCGACACTCAAACGTGCAATAAACATTTGAATAAAGTTTTTACTGAGACCACATGCCGCTGTGGCAAGACTCCAGAAAGCAATCCCGGTCGCAATAATTTTAATTCGGGACTTTTGATCCGCCAGCGCGGCAATGGGCAGACCCATAATGGCATAAAACAAGGAGAAGGCCAGACCTTGCAATAGACTAAACTGGGTATCGCTTAGCATTAAATCGGCTTTAATCGGTTCAATCATGAGCGATAAAATTTGACGGTCTACAAATGACAGAATGTAAGCCACCATACAAATGACCACCACATACCATTGATAGGTGCTGCTTTCCGGTGGCGGTTCAATCTGTTCAGACAGCGGCACAGCCGTTTCTGTCGGTGTAGGCTCAAAATTTTGATTTGTTGGTTGAATCGTCCTTTCAACCATTTCTAGGTTCAGCGATTTATCATTCATCATGCAACATCCTGTGCTGATCGTTTGAGATATTTATTTGATACTTTTAATATGCTTGTTATTTTTATATTGTATCGTATTTAATTAATCTAGAGCCTAAATAGAGAGACGTCAATCTGTTTTTAAAAATAGATACAAATAATTTTTAAAGGCAAAAAAAAGGAATCATAATGATTCCTTTTTTTGAGTTTAAATTTTTAGCCACGCTCAACCAGTGTTAAAATATCGTAGGTTGCAACCAGTTCATTGCGTTGGTTTTTTACTTTAATATCCCAGACCACGACACCATGTGGCTTCTGTGCCGGATCGCGCAGTGCTTTTGGAGTTTTCTGCTTACAGGTCAGTTCTACCTGAATGGTATCGCCAATTTTCACCGGTTCTACAAAGCGCAAGTTGTCCATGCCATAGTTGGCAATGACTGGGCCCTGAGCGGCATCAACGAATAAACCGGCTGCGGCAGACACCACGAAATAGCCATGTGCCACACGTTCACCAAACAGGGATTCTGCTGCAGCAATCTTGTCCATATGCGCATAGAAGTGATCACCGCTCAGGCAGCCGAAATTCACCAGATCCGCTTCGGTCACGCTACGTCGTGCAGTCAGTAAACGCTCGCCTATACGCAATTCATCAAATGATTTTTTAAAAGGATGCACGCGGTCTTCAAAGACTTGAGCTCCAGCCGTCCAGCTATGGCCGACCTGAGTCATGGCATTTGGCGAGCCTTGAATCGCAGTACGTTGCATATAATGTTTGACTGCACGCAAGCCGCCGAGTTCTTCACCGCCACCGGCACGTCCCGGTCCACCATGAACCAGTAAAGGTAATGGAGAGCCATGTCCGGTACTTTCTTTGGCACTTTCAGCATCCAGAATATGGACACGACCATGCCATGGCGCAATTTTGCTGAGCAGTTGTTCAATATTTTCATCGGTATTGCGTACGATGGAGGCCACCAGGCTACCTTCGCCACGTGCCACCAGGTCAGCAAGCTGAGCCAGGTCAGTATATGACATTAAAGTGACCACAGGCCCAAAGGCTTCAATTTTATGAATATTTTCTGCCTGAGCCGGTGCTTTACATAGCAAAACTGTCGGTGGATAGCATGCAGATGTCTCCGTATTTTGTACTTGAATCTTAAAGTCCTGACGCAAGTGGCTACCGAATACGATCTCTGCATCCTGGCTGAGCTGTTCAACTTTTGCTGCGACATCATGTTTCTGTTTGACGCTGGCCAAAGCACCCATGCTGACGCCTTCTTGAGCGGGGTCACCGACAACCACTTTTTTCAGTTTTTCAATCAGGCGACTTTGTACGGTATCCAATAGCTCGGCTGGCACAAAGGCACGACGAATGGCGGTACATTTCTGTCCGGCTTTGGTGGTCATTTCACGGAAAACTTCACGGACAAATAAATCAATCGTTTCATCATTGGCTTGCGCCGTCAAAATCGCACTATTGACTGAATCTGCTTCCATGGTGAATGGAATCGAGTAGGCATTTAAGTGTGGATGCGAACGCAGTTTTTGCCCTGTTGAAGCAGAACCGGTAAAAGTGACCGTATCTTGAGGATTTAAATGATCAAATAAATCATAGACCTGTCCGCAAATGAGCTGCAGTGAACCTTCTGGCAAGAAACCGCTTTCATGAATGGCTTTAACTACGGCATGAGTCAGCTCGGCACCTTCGGTCGCCGGTTTGACAATACAGGGTACGCCTGCCAGCAGTGTCGGTGCGATTTTTTCCAACATGCCCCAGATCGGAAAGTTAAAGGCATTGATATGCACGGCGACACCGGCTTTAGGCGTCAGAATATGTTTCGCGCCAAAGCTACCTTGCTTAGAAAGAGGAATCCAGGCATCTTCGACCCATGCTGTTTCATCACTCAGTTCACGACGCACCAAACTCGAATAAGCATATAAGGTGCCAATCCCGCCTTCAATATCAATCCAGGCATCTTTACGGGTACAGCCGGTTGCTTTGGCAAGCTCATAAAAGTCTTCTTTGCGTTCCATCAAATACTGAGCCACTTGCTTCAGTGCATTGGCACGTTGATGGAAGGTCCATGTGGCAATAGTCGCGCCTTTTTGTTTGGCATACTTCACCACGGCTTGGGTATCGATGCCCTGACTGCCGACCTGATAAACCGCTTCACCGCTAATGGCATGATAAACCGTACGTAAATCGGCTTGCGCTGCGTATTCCTGGCCGTACACCAGTGAAGATAAGCTTTTGATGGCAATAGGATTATGGGTTGATTCAGTATCTTGATAATCCGTTGTGCTTGAGCTGCTGTCTAACTCTAACATTGTAAAAACTCCATTTATGATACGTTTTGAGATGTATTTTAATTTTGATGTTTCATAATTTGTGTTGAAAAATTGAAAATGTCAATCATAAATCTGTATTTAAAAATGCGTAACAATAAAATAAAAAATATTAAGTTATATAAAACAAATATTTATTGAAAATAAGGGGTGAAAATTAAATGATACCAATAAATATATATTGATTTTAATTACGTATCGTTTTAATTTGAGTGTATCAACACTTGGGATAAGTGAGGGAACAATGAATAATCAACAACAAATCTTCGATCAAAAGATTGAAAAGGATATTTCCATCGAGCCGAAGGACTGGATGCCGGATGCTTATCGTAAGACCTTGATTCGTCAGATCGGTCAGCACGCACACTCTGAAGTGGTGGGCATGTTGCCGGAAGGCAACTGGATTACCCGTGCACCGACCTTGAAGCGTAAAGCTGTGCTGATGGCAAAAGTTCAGGACGAAGCCGGTCATGCTTTGTATCTGTACAGTGCTGCAGAAACCTTGGGTGCGGATCGTGACGACATGATGGATAAGCTGATTGCCGGTCGCATGAAATATTCTTCAATTTTCAACTATCCAACCCTGAGCTGGGCCGATGTTGCCGCGATTGGCTGGCTGGTAGATGGTGCAGCAATTGTCAATCAGGTTGCGCTGTGCCGTACATCTTATGGTCCTTATGCCCGCGCTATGGTGCGTGTGTGTAAAGAAGAAAGTTTCCATCAGCGTCAGGGCTTTGAAGCCATGATGGAATTGGCCAATGGTACGCCGGAACAAAAGCAGATGGCACAGGATGCAGTGAACCGTTTCTGGTGGCCGGCACTGATGATGTTTGGTCCAAGTGATGATAATTCACCGAACAGTGCACAAAGTATGCAGTGGAAAATTAAATTATTCAGCAATGATGAGCTACGTCAGAAATTTGTCGATAACACCGTGTCGCAAGTTTTGCAGCTGGGTTTAACCGTTCCAGATCCAGACCTCAAATTCAATGAAGCCACCGGACATTACGAATTTGGTGAAATCAATTGGGATGAGTTTTTTGCGATTCTTGCAGGCAAGGGACCGTGTAACCATGAGCGTATTGAAGCACGCCGCAAAGCTTGGGAAGGCGGCAAGTGGGTACGTGATTCAGCAGCCGTCTATGCACAGAAACAGCAGCAACAGTCAGCAGCACAAAAAGTTGCTTAAAAAATAGTTTGATCAATATAAGGAAATTTGCTCATGAATAACAAAAATAACTGGTCACTTTATGAAGTGTTTGTGCGTAGTAAACAGGGTCTGAGTCACCGTCATGTCGGCAGCCTGCGTGCGCCGGATGAGGAAGTCGCACTACAAAATGCCCGCGATGTATATACCCGCCGCAATGAAGGCATCAGTATCTGGGTGGTGAAATCTGAATTGATTACCTCTTCACAGCCAGATGAAAAAGCAGAATTTTTTGAACCCGCTTTGGACAAGGTTTATCGCCATCCAACCTTTTATAACATTCCAGCTGGCATCGAGCATATGTAAAGGGAAAGGTGAAGAATATGACAAATCAAGTATTGGCAGAATTTCTTTTACATGTGGGTGACAGTCAACTGATCCTGTCTCATCGTTTGGCAGAGTGGTGTGGTCATGCACCTGAACTGGAGCTGGATATTGCCTTAGCCAATATCGGACTGGATTTATTGGGTCAGGCACGTACTGCCCTCAGTCTGGCGGGTGAAGTGGAAGGACAGGGCCGTGATGAAGACAAGCTGGCTTATTTCCGTACCGAACGTGAATACCGTAATTTGCTGCTGTGTGAACAGCCGAATGGTGACTTTGCCCAGACCCTGGTGCGCCAGTGGTTGATGGATCACTACCACGCTTTATTGTTTAGCGCCTTAAGTCAAAGTCAGCATGCTGAGTTGGCGGCTTTTGCAGTGAAATCACTCAAAGAAGTGAAATATCACCAGCGTTTTTCCACCACCTGGATGGAACGCTTAAGTTTAGGTACCGCAGAAGCGCATGAAAAAACCCAGCAAGGTTTAAACCAGTTATGGCGTTTTACCGAGGAACTTTTTGTTCTGACGGCTGATGAAAGACAGTTGGTCGATAGCGGTGTCATTCCAGATATTGAAAATTTAAAAGCCCAGTGGCTGGAGACCATTACATCCGAGTTAGCGCGATTTGAATTAAGCCTGCCAGAGCTAGGCGCTTATCGCAGTGGGGCTAAACAGGGTTTACATACAGAACATCTCGGTTTTGTTTTGGCTGAACTGCAATACATGCAGCGCTCTTATCCAAACATGAACTGGTAATTCGGCACAATCACAGGGAGTGAGTCGCATGAATCTGATTCGACACGTAGAAGATCAATGTTGGGACGTTTTACAGCAGGTTTCTGATCCAGAGATTCCAGTATTGTCAGTGATTGATCTGGGCATGATTCGTGGCGTCGAGCTGAATCAGCAGGATGAAATTGTGGTGCGACTCACGCCGACCTATAGCGGCTGTCCGGCCACGGATTTATTAAAAGCAGAAATTACCCAGGCTTTCGAGGCGAACGGTTTGACGCCGGTCAAAGTCATTGTGGATCTGTCTGAAGCCTGGACTACGGACTGGATGAGTGAATCGGGCAAACACAAATTACAGCAATATGGTATTGCCCCGCCGCAAGGCCAGTCACATAGCTGTGGTACGCATGTGGCATTGACCGATGGCATCACCTGTCCACAGTGCTTAAGTAACAACAGCAAATTATTAAGTGAATTCGGTTCGACAGCCTGTAAAGCTTTATATCAATGTCGGGACTGCTTAGAAACTTTTGACTATTTCAAATGTATTTGATTGTAACGATTGCGCGGTGGGCAGGGTAAACCAATAACAAGCCTGAACACCGCCACCTAAAAGAAGGATTTTGCCATGAGCCAATTTATACCATTAACCATTAAATCGATTCAGCCACAAACCGAGCAAGCGATCTGCATTGCCTTTGATCTCGCGCCTGAGCAGTTGGATACTTTTCAATATCAGCCGGGTCAGCACCTCACCATTCGTCATTTAACCGATGACGGCGAGCTGCGCCGCTGCTACTCGATCTGCAGTGATACTCAGGAAGACATGAGCATTGCGATTAAAAAAATTGATCAGGGTCAGTTTTCAACCTGGGCCAATGTGCATCTCAAAGCGGGCGATGTACTAGAAGTCATGCCACCGCAAGGGGTGTTCTTTCAGAAAGCCGCCAAGGCTGGTGGCCAGAATTATCTAGGATTTGCAGCAGGCAGTGGTATTACGCCGATCTTATCGATTGTAAAGTCAGTGCTGAACCGTCAAGCGGACGCAACATTCACTCTGGTATATGGCAACCGTTCCTGGAAACAGACTATGTTTTCTGAACAGATCATGGACCTGAAAGACCGTTTTAAGGAACGTCTGCAACTGGTGAATATTTTTTCACGTGAACTGAATGACAGCGAGATCTTTAATGGTCGGATCGATGCGGAAAAATTACAGCAGCTGTTTCAGGCCAATCTGATTTCAGCCGAAGCAGATCACTGTTTCGCTTGCGGTCCTGAAGAAATGATGACAGCAGTCGAAACGGTATTACCGACTTGGGGCATTCAGCGCAGTAAGATTCACACTGAACGCTTCAATACGGGGACTGCACCGAAAGCAACCGCCCAGCAGATGGAAAGCCGCAGTGAAGAACGTGTCAATATCATACTCGATGGTCGTGAGCTGATTGTTGAAGTCTCCAAACAGGATGACAGTATTTTAGATGCTGCGCTACGTGCCGGAGCCGACCTGCCATATGCCTGTAAGGGCGGCGTCTGTGCCACCTGTAAATGTAAGGTGTTAGAAGGACAGGTTGAAATGGCGGTGAATTACAGTCTGGAAGAAGATGAAATTCAGAAAGGCTATGTGCTGAGCTGTCAGGCACGTCCGACCACAGCCAATGTACGTCTGAGTTTTGATGAATAACAGCTGAATTTACAGCACTGAGAACAGCAGGAGTTCAAGGATGACCTACATTAAAACCAGCTCACCCAAGCCAGGTGTAGTACTGATTGAGCTGAATCGCCCGGAAAAGCGTAATGCCTTAAACAATGTCACCTTGCAAGAGATTGCAGCCTGTCTACAGGACTTGGAAACAGATGCTGTTGTGAAAGCCGTGGTCATCACCGGAAATACGCAATGCTTTGCTGCCGGTGCTGATTTAAATGAGCTGGCGCAGTTAGATGTGGTCAGCATCCAGCAGGATCAGCGCCCACTGCTTTGGAAAAAAATTGATGAATTTTCCAAGCCTTTAATCATGGCCGTGAATGGTTATGCTTTTGGTGCAGGTTTCGAGTTGGCTTTGCATGGTGACATGGTGCTGACTGGAGAAAATGCCCAGTTTGCTTTGCCGGAAATCGGTTTAGGGATGCTGCCGGGTGCTGGTGGAACACAGCGTCTGGCTCGTCTGGTCGGTCAGCAATTGACGATGCGCTGGGTCATGACCGGTGAAATGATTTCGGCACAGACCGCATTGCAACATGGCATTAGCAGCCAGATTTGTCCGGCAGGACTGACCGTGCAATACGCACTGGAACTGGCAGAAAAAATTGCCAAGCAGGCACCGCTGGCCATTCGTGCCATCAAGCAATCTTTAAAGTCGATCCATGAAGTGACTTTAAGTCAGGGATTGAAGCTCGAGCGTCAACATTTTGTCTGGCTGGCGGCGACCCAAGATCGCCAGGAAGGCATCAATGCATTTTTAGAAAAAAGAAAACCAGAATTTAGAGGTGTGTAATGGATTATCAAACAATTATTGTCGAAAAAAAAAATGCAGTGGGCTACCTGACCTTTAACCGTCCAAAACAGCTCAACAGCTTTAATGAAACCATGCATCAAGAAGTCTCCAAGGTCATCAAGGCCTGGGCCAAAGACAGCCAGATTCGTGCCGTAGTGATTTCAGCAGAAGGTCGTGGTTTCTGTGCCGGTCAGGATCTGAATGATCGTGTGGTCGATCCGAATGCCGATGCACCGGACTTAGGTCTGTCGATTGAAAAATATTACAACCCTTTGATCAAGCTGATTACTGAAATGCCAAAACCGGTGATTTGTGCGGTGAATGGCGTGGCAGCAGGGGCAGGTGCCAATATTGCCTTGGCGTGTGACATTGTGGTGGCAGCAAAATCGGCTTCCTTTATTCAGGCTTTTTGCCGTCTTGGCTTGGTGCCAGATTCAGGCGGTACCTGGTTCCTGCCGCGTCTGGTTGGCCGTGCCCAGGCGATGGGCCTTGCCATGCTTGGCGATAAAATTCCGGCTGAGCGCGCAGTACAACTGGGCATGATCTGGCAAGTGGTTGAAGATGAGCAACTGCAAGCAGAAGCGAAAAAATTGGCAGAGCATCTGGCGCAGCAACCGACCTATGGTCTGTCCCTGATCAAAAAAGCCATTCATGCTGCAGCCGACAATAATCTGGATCAGCAGCTCATTCTGGAGCGTGACCTGCAACGTCTGGCTGGACGTTCAAGTGATTATAAAGAAGGTGTACAGGCCTTTATGCAGAAGCGTACTCCTGAATATAAAGGATGCTAAATTATGCAACAGATCAATTTGGAACACGTCAAAGTTGCTGTGGTCGGTGCTGGGACCATGGGGATTGGCATTGCGCAACTGGCAGCCATGCACGGGCATCCGACCTATGTGTTTGATCTCGATCGCAGCAAAGTTCAGAGTGCCTTGACTGCTTTAGAGGCGCAGCTCAGCAAGCGCGTACAGAATGGCAAAATGACCCAGCAATTGCTAGAGAGTACCTTCGCTAATCTGATCGTGGCAGAGGATATTCAGCAACTTGCCGATGCGGGCTTGATTATTGAAGCCATTGTCGAAAAGAAAGAAGTGAAGCAAAACCTGTTTCAACAACTGGCTGCCATTTGCCCGGAACAGACAATTTTTGCTTCCAATACTTCCTCGATTTCCATTACCGCCATTGCCTCGGCGATTCCGCATCCGGAACGGGTGATTGGGCTACATTTCTTTAATCCGGCGCCGGTGATGAAACTGGTCGAGATTATCCGCGGCCTGAAAACTTCAGCAGCCATTGCCGATGCTGTATTTGAATTGATGAAGGACTGGAACAAGGTTCCGGTACGGGCCAAATCGACCCCCGGTTTTATCGTCAATCGTGTCGCGCGACCTTATTATGCCGAAGCCTTTCGTGCCTTGCAGGAAAATGCCACCACCCCGGAACAGCTCGATTACATCATGCGCGAATGTGGCCGTTTTGCCATGGGGCCGTGTGAACTCACGGACCTGATTGGTCAGGATGTGAATTTCTCGGTCACGCAAAGTGTCTATCAGGAATTTTTCTATGAGCCACGCTACCGCCCATCCTTGATTCAAAAAGAACTGGTCGATGCTGGCTGTTATGGTCGCAAGTCCGGTCAGGGTTTTTATGATTACGCTCAGGCCAAGCCTGCACCTGTATATGAATTGCCAGTGTGTTATGCCAAGTCGCTGAATAAGCTCAAAGTCACAGTAAAAGGTGAATGGTTGCATTCTTTAGCACTGATTGAACGTTTAAAACAGGCCTCTCATGTAGAGCTGAGTTTTCAGGCAGCAGAACAGAATGAAATCCTGATTGGTGACCTTTCTCTGCGATTATCGCTTGGCGAATCAGTTGAACTTACCTATCCGCATGAGCCTGTGGTGTTGATGGACTGGCATTCAGATTGGACAAATGCTCAAGCGATTCCAGTCGTTGCATCAACGGCGTGTAGTGCTGAACAGCGCCAGGCAGTGGAGCTATTCCTCATAGGTATGGATATGATACCTATTTGGTCTAAGGATCATCCCGGTCTTTATGTTATACGTAGTATTGCTATGTTGGTGAATGAAGCCTGTGAAGCAGTATTGCATGATATTGCATCAGAACAAGATATTGATTCTGCTATGAAATATGGCGTTAATTATCCTTGTGGTCCATTCGAATGGGCAGATAAAATTGGATATTACACAATTTTACAAATTTTAGAAAATATGTATCGTATTTATGGTGAAGACCGCTATAGAACTAGTATATATTTAGCAAAGAAAGCGGTGCAGGGACATGCACAGAAAACTCAGCAGCAACCATTACGCGTTGCTGGCTAAAAGGAAGAATCATGGAACAGGTTTATATTTTTGATGGAATTCGCACCCCTATCGGACGCTATGCCGGTGGACTGAGCAGCATTCGTGCTGATGATCTGGCAGCGCTACCGATTCAATATCTGAAAGATCAGCATCCTGCCTTGCCATGGGCAGAACTGGATGAAGTGATCTTGGGCTGTGCCAATCAGGCCGGTGAAGATAACCGCAACGTGGCGCGTATGGCTGCTTTACTCGCAGGGTTGCCTGAATCTGTTCCAGCGCTCACCGTGAACCGCTTATGTGCTTCAGGTCTGGATGCCATTGGACTGGGAGCACGTGCCATCAAATCGGGTGAAGCACAATTTGTTTTGGCGGGTGGCGTAGAATCCATGAGCCGAGCGCCTTTCGTGCAATCCAAACCTACGACTGCCTTTAGCCGTACCCCTGAAATTTATGACACCACCATTGGCTGGCGTTTTATCAACCCAAAATTTAAAGCACAGTTTGGCGTTGACAGCATGCCGGAAACGGCCGAAAACGTCGCTGAAAAGTATCAGATTAGCCGTGCAGACCAGGACCTGTTTGCCTATCACAGCCAGCAGAAAACCGCAGTAGCGCAGCAGAAAGGTATTTTTGCCGAAGAAATTCTGCCGGTAGAGGTCAAAGGTCCGAAGAAAACCACCCTGACCATTTCCCAGGATGAACACCCGCGTGCAGAGACAACGCTGGACAATCTGGCCGCCTTAAAAACCCCATTTCGTAAAGAAGGCGGTTCAGTCACTGCGGGCAATGCTTCGGGTGTTAATGACGGGGCGGCTTGCGTATTACTCGGCAATCAGCAGTTTGCTGAGCAGTATGGTTTGCGCCCGAAAGCTAAAGTGATTGGAATGGCCAGTGCCGGTGTGGAAGCCAAATATATGGGCATTGGGCCGGTGCCAGCAGTACATAAAGTGCTGAAACAGACTGGACTCAGTCTGGAACAGATGGACGTGATTGAGCTAAATGAAGCATTTGCAGCGCAGTCACTGGCCGTGATTCGTGAACTCGGCTTGCAAGACGATGATTCCAGAATTAACCCGAATGGCGGTGCCATCGCCTTGGGTCATCCGCTGGGTATGAGTGGCACCCGTCTGGTGATCACGGCCATGAAAGAACTAAAACGCCGTAAAGGCAAATATGCACTCTGCACCATGTGTGTCGGTGTGGGTCAAGGTGTGGCACTGGTTTTAGAAAATATGGATTAAACACATCATTCAATCAATGAATTAAACCGTGGTCAGGAAGACTGCGTCAGGAGTAAGAATATGAATAACAATGCAATGGAAAAAATTGAAAAAGTATCGGTTGATGAGTTACGCAGTGTTCAGCTACAGCGTATGAAAAAGACGTTGCAACATGCTTATCAGAATAGCCCGGTTTATAAAAAGAAATTCGATGATGCTGGCGTGCATCCAGACGATTTTAACTCACTGGAAGATCTGGCCAAATACCCGTTTACCACCAAACAGGATTTACGCGATAACTATCCGTTTGGCATGTTCGCTGTGCCACAGGAACAGATTGTACGTGTGCACGCATCTTCAGGCACCACCGGTCAGCCAACCGTGGTGGGTTATACCCAAAATGATATTAATGTCTGGTCAGATGTAGTGGCGCGTTCATTACGTGCAGCCGGCTTGAGCAGTAAAGATATCATCCAGGTGTCTTACGGTTATGGTCTGTTTACCGGTGGTTTAGGCGCGCATTATGGCGTTGAACGCTTGGGTGCAACCGTGATTCCAATGTCTGGCGGACAAACCGATAAACAGGCGCAACTGATTCATGACTTTAAACCGACAGCACTGATGGTCACGCCATCTTACTGCCTGAACATTATTGAAGCGCTTGAGAAGAAATTTGGCACAGCCAAAAACTGTTCGATTAAAACCGGCGTCTTTGGTGCAGAGCCATGGACCAATGAAATGCGCAAGGAAATCGAAGAGCGTCTGGGCATTGATGCACTGGATATTTATGGTTTATCAGAAGTCATGGGACCCGGTGTCGCGATGGAATGTCTGGAATCCAAAGATGGCCCAACCATTTGGGAAGATCATTTCTATCCTGAAATTATTCATCCTGAAACCGGTGAAGTGCTGCCAGATGGCGAACTGGGTGAACTGGTATTTACCACCATTACTAAAGAAGGCATGCCGGTAATCCGTTACCGTACCCGTGATCTGACCCGTTTATTGCCAGGCACGGCACGCACCATGCGCCGTATGGACAAGATTGTCGGCCGTAGTGATGACATGATGATTATCCGTGGGGTGAATGTCTTCCCATCACAGATTGAAGAGCAGATTTTACAAATCCAGCAACTGATTCCGAACTACCAGATTCAGATTTGCAAACAGGGACATCTGGATACATTGCATATCCGTACCGAAATGCGTAAAGATAGCAGTGACATTATGGCGCACCAGCTGGCAACTCAGCTGAAAAGCCAGATTAAAACTATGGTCGGAATCACCGTAAGTGTCGAAGTGTTGCCCGAAGGCAGTCTGCCACGCTCTGAAGGTAAGGCACAGCGCGTTTTTGATATCCGCAAGTCTGCATGAAGTACTATTGGATGATAGCCAAATGGTCTATCATCCAGTTTCTATAAGGTAAAGTTAAACGCAATGAATCCGAAATTAAAACAAATAATTGATGACTTTATTCAAACTGAAGCACTCAGCGGAACCTCATTAATCATGACCATCTTCGGTGACTGTATTTTTCACCGAGGGGGCATCATCAGTCTGGCCAGTCTGATTCAGCTCATGGATGTCTTCGGGTTTAATGAACGATCAGTACGGACTGCCGTATTCCGTCTGGTCCAAAATGGCTGGCTGATGTCTGAGAAAATTGGTCGCACCAGTTATTATCGCGTAACCGAAAGCAGCCGCCAGCGTTTTATTATGGCAGATCAAAAAATTTATAGTTTTCAGCATACCGAATGGGATCAGAAATGGGATCTGGTGCTACTCAGTTCAGTGGAATTGGAAAATAAACTGGTTCTGAAAAAAGAACTGGAATGGCTGGGCTTTGCCAATATCGCCACCAATGTCATGGCCTATCCGGGCTGTGATCATCAGAAACTGCAAAACCTGCTGCTGAACCTGAAAATGACCGACCAAGTCGTGGTGTTTAAAGCTGAAACTTTGCAGCTCTGGCAGGAATCCTATCCAACTGTAAAACGCATGGTTGCCACCAATTGGCCGGTGCAGGAACTGCATCAGCGTTATGAAAAATTCATTGCGGATTTCCGGGAATTCTTTCATCTGGTGGAACAGGAAGATGAACTGGATCCGGTTCAGGCTTTTCAGCTGCGAATTTTGCTGATTCATCAATTTCGCCGGATTTTACTAAAAGATCCAAATCTGCCTTTTGAATTATTGCCATCCAACTGGCTTTCCCTGAATGCCCGTAATCTGAGCAGTAATTTATATCAAACGGTGGTTGCGGCAGGGGATGAGTTCTTTATGGAGATCGCACGAACTTCGGAAGGTTCGATGCCGCCGGTACATCCACAATTTTATAAACGTTTTGGCGGTTTACGACTGGAAGCCGTTAGCTAATCTAATTCTGCATTTTTAAAGGAATAAAATAATGCCGTGTTATGCCATTGCTGGTGTGATTCCTGTGGTCAACCCTCGCGCTTATGTGCATCCGCAAGCCGTTCTGATTGGGGATGTGGTGATTGAAGAGGGCGTATATATCGGGCCTTTTGCTACTTTAAGAGCCGACTTTGGTGGGATTCATATCCAGAAAAATGCCAATGTTCAGGATTCCTGTACCATTCATGGCTTTCCCGGTAGCGTCACGCTGGTCGAAGAATATGGTCATATCGGACATGGCGCGATTTTACATGGCTGTATCATTCGCAAAAATGTACTGGTGGGCATGAACAGCGTAATTCTGGATGAAGCCGAGATTGGTGAAAATACCATTATCGGTGCCAATAGTATGGTTAAAGCCAAAGCCCAGATTCCTGAAAATTCACTGGTGCTCGGTAGTCCGGCGCGGGTTATCCGTCCCTTGGACGCCAAAGAAATTGCCTGGAAAAGCAAAGGGACGCAGGAATATATTCAGCTGACAGAGCGCTGTCTTTCCTCAATGCAGGAGGTCAGTCCTTTAACAGAAGTCTCCACAGACCGGCTCAGTTACAAAGCGTTTAAGGCAGATTATCAGATCAAGCAGAATAGCTTGAATGACTAAGTTAAGAACATGATTCTATTAAATAGATGAATTCTGCATTTTAAAAACAGGAAGTAACTGAAACCAAATTCCAACTGCATTCCCTGACCGTCTATTTAGACTGAAATAAAATTGGTCTGGAAAGCATATATATGGAAAATAGGGAATTTAAAGATCATTTCTCCCAGCAGTCACAGGACTATGCTTTGTTTCGTCCGCATTATCCGGATGCATTGGGAAAGCTATTGGCAGAGCTGTCACCAGGTACTAAATTGGCTGTAGATGTCGGCTGTGGTTCTGGACAGCTTTCAGAAGTTTTGGCGAATTACTTTGATCAGGTGATGGCTATTGATGCGAGTAGTGAGCAGATTGCTCAGGCCAAACCGCATCCAAAAATTCAGTATGGTCAGGCATTCGCTGAAGAGATCCCGTGTGCTGACCAGAGTGTTGATCTGATTTCGGTGGCTCAAGCAGCGCATTGGCTCGATCTGGAAAAGTTTTATGCAGAAGTCCGCCGTATTGCCCGGCCTAATGCCATTCTGGCATTAATTAGCTATGGCGTGTTCAGTGTAGATGAGCCCCATCTGAATCATTATTTTAAGCATTTTTATGAGGTGACGCTTGCACCGTACTGGCCGCCTGAACGTCGCCATGTAGATGAAGGATATAAAAATCTACCATTTCCATTTCAGGAAATTGCGATTCAGCCACCGGTATTGCAAGTTGAATGGAACTTTTATCAGTTAATTGGTTATATGAGTACCTGGTCAGCCGTGAAAGCTGCCACTAACGCACTTGGACGTAATCCATTGAATGTACTGGCAGATGCCTTATTACCAGAATGGGAAGATCCAGAATTGCCTAGAGTCATTCGCTGGCCATTGTCGGTGCGGGCGGGGCGTATAACCGTTTAAAAAATATTCAGGTTAAAGCGGTTACTGGATATTGTAGAGCTCAGAATTATCGCCCTAGAATCATTTCCAGTACGAATTTAGAACCAATAAAACCCAGTGCCAGCAAGCCAAAACCGAGTAGGGTAAAGCGCACAGCTTTTTGGCCACGCCAGCCAAACTTCCAGTGTCCAATTAATAGTGAACCGTAAACAAGCCAGGAAATGATACTGAACGCAGTTTTATGTGCCAGATGCTGGGCAAAGAAATTGTCGATGGTAAAAAAGCCAAAGCCCAAAGCGAGGGTAAGTAAAACAAAACCGGTCATCAGCATATCAAACAGCAATGATTCCATGTCTTGATAAGAGGGTAGCAAACTGACCCAAACGCGGCGTTTTTGCTTCTTTTTCAGCTCACGATCTTGAAAGCGTAAAATTACGGCCTGAATGGTCGCCATGAGCAATACCGCATAAGCAGACAAAGACAGGATAATATGAATATCCAGACCCAAAGAGTTTTGTGTGATGATTTTTGCAGGCTGAGTAAACGCAAAGCCAAGAATTAATCCGGTCGCAGCCACCGGAATCCCGATCAGGTTCAGGGCAATAATCGGACGATAAGTGCTGTAAATAATGCTGAGTAACAGCATCAGACCAGAGGTAAAGGAAAACAGGGCAAAGACATCATAATTGATGCCCAGCGGGGTATGCATATCGCCATATAAAACCAGCGCATGCAAGCCCAGTCCAAGCAGTGCGGTTAGCGAGACAAACCATTGATTAGGAGCACGTTTAGACATTAAATGAATGAACAGATACCAGAAGGAAGCGGTATAAGCGACTAATGCTAAGATCGTATAAACCAAGGGGAGGCTAACCATGTCAAACCTTTTTAAGGGTGATGAATATTCATTTATATAAATTCGCTGCGAACTACAGTATCCTATAGCATTCTATGCATAAATTTTCTATTTTAAGAAACAATTTTTTGCTCATGGCTATTTTAAGCGGATTTTGCAATGTTTGATACCTTAACAGAACGACTCACGCAGAGTTTAAGAAATGTTACTGGCTCAGGGCAGCTAACCGAAGACAATATTAAAGATACGTTACGTGAAGTGCGTATGGCGCTTCTTGAGGCCGATGTTGCGTTACCTGTAACTCGTGAATTCATCGCGAAAGTTAAGGAAGAAGCATTGGGCCAGGAAGTGATGACTCAGTTATCTCCTGGGCAGGCTTTTGTCAAAATCGTTCATGACGAATTGACCAAAATGATGGGCGAGGCCAATGAAAGCCTCGACCTCGCTGCAAAACCACCTGTGGTTGTCCTGCTGGCAGGCTTGCAGGGTGCAGGTAAAACAACAACTGCAGCGAAACTTGCACGCTTCTTACAAGAACGTCAAAAGAAAAAAGTCGCGATGGTCTCTGCCGATGTGTATCGTCCGGCTGCGATCAAACAGCTACAGACTGTCGCAGGTGAAGTCGGTGCGATTTTCCTAGAATCCAGCGCAGACGAAAAACCGATTACGATTGTGAATCGCGCGATTGAACAGGCAAAAATCCAGTTTGCCGATGTACTGATTGTCGATACGGCAGGCCGTTTGCATATCGATGATGACATGATGGGTGAAATCAAAGAGCTGCATGCAGCGATTAACCCGACTGAAACCCTGTTCGTGGTCGATGCCATGACCGGTCAGGATGCGGCAAACACCGCCAAAGCATTCAACGATGCCTTGCCTTTAACTGGTGTGATCCTGACCAAAACTGATGGTGATGCGCGCGGTGGTGCGGCATTGTCAGTACGCGCGATTACCGGTAAGCCAATCAAATTCTTGGGTATGGGTGAGAAACTCGATGCCTTGGAGCCATTCCATCCTGAGCGTGTCGCACAGCGTATTTTGGGTATGGGTGATGTACTTTCTTTGGTTGAAGAACTTGAACGCAAGGTCGACAAAGAAAAAGCCGAAAAAATGGCGAAAAAACTGCAAAAAGGCGGCAGCTTCAACTTTGAAGACATGCTGATGCAGTTTGAGCAGATGAACAAGATGGGCGGCATGATGGGCTTCCTGGACAAGCTTCCTGGTATGAGTAATGCCGGTCTACAAGATGCGTTGGCGCAAGCCAATCCTGAAAAGCAGGTCAAGAAAATGGAAGCGATTATCCAGTCGATGACCATCAAAGAGCGCCGTAATCCAGACTTGATGAACCCAAGCCGTAAAAAACGTATTGCAGCAGGTTGCGGTATGGAAGTGGCAGAAGTCAACAAGCTGATCAAGCAACATGCCCAAATGGCCAAGATGATGAAAAAATTTGCCAATCCATCGGGTATGGCAAAAATGATGAAATCACTCGGCGGCTTGCAGAAACAGTTTGGCGGCGGCGGTGGCATGGGTCCATTGTTCGGCGGCAACGACAAGAAATAAGTTTGGTTTTAAAAAAGGCGCTTTAAGCGCCTTTTTTTATTGCGAATAAATCGTCAAACCGGTTTAAACAAAACAACATTTACTTACCCAAAATAAAAATCTAATCAGGCAGACTCGGGAATATCAGCACAAAATAAAGAGAAATTTCAAATGACCCAAGTGATTGTCGTACATGGTTATACTGCAAGCCCGGAAGAAAACTGGTACCCATGGATTCAGGAAAAAGCCCAACAAGAAAATGTCAGTTTAAAAGTACTCCGGCTCGATCCATCAACTACACCGACACTGGACATCTGGGATCAGCAAATGCGTGAACAGATTGATGCAATTGATGAGGACAGTATTTTTATTGCACATAGCTTGGGAACTGTGGCCGCATTGCATTACTTATCCAGAGAATTAAAACAGCAGAAAATTCAGCAACTGGTACTGATCGCGGGATTTAATGGTCGATTGGGTCGCCTGGATGAAGTAAATCCTTTTATTGATGCTGCTGAGATCGATTTTGATTTACTCAAACAGCAGATTGCAGAGCGTGTAGTGATCTATTCTGAAGGCGATGATCGGGTTGCGCCTGAATTTAGTCTGGAACAGGCGGACAGTCTGGATGCCATTGTGGTGAATGCCAAGCACCATGGGCATTTTATTGATTCTCAAGGTTGTACTGATCTGCCGGAACTCTGGAAAGTGATCAAGCCTTATCTGATTAAATCCGAAGTTTAAGCATGTTGTTGTATTCGCTAAATTTTAAAGTTTAACATGAGATGGTGTTCAAAAAGGCACTTGAATTCCATCTCCAGACTGGTTAAAACTAATTTTTTGTCGACGCAATTTGCGTTCAATGATAATAAGTAAATCACTATGAAAAATATAATAAAGAAAGTCTATATCGTGCCGGATTATCAGGCGACCTCCAATGATCACTGGTACCCTTGGCTCAGTCGCCAGCTTAAAAATACCGGTTTTGAGTCCAAGCGGATTATGCTGGCCAACCCTTTTCAGCCTGATTTAGAAGAGTGGCAGCAGAATCTGAAACTGCATATTCCGCACATGGATGAACATACCTTTTTAGTTGCACATGGCCTGAGTTGCGTCAGTGTTTTAAACTTTTTACAGGAACATTATATTCAGCAGCAACGCAAGATCGGTGGCATCATTCTGGTCTCAGCCTTTGATACACCCTTGGTTGCATGGTCAGAACTGAATAAAATACTGCAGGCTGTGCGACTTGATCTGAAAAACTTGCCGTATAGCTATAAACGTGCGGTGATGCTGATCTCCAGTAATGATCCTTATGTGCCTGCACCGATTTCCTTGCGTTTAGCACATAGCCTGAATGCACAAATTTTTGAGATCAAAAAAGCTGGACATTTTAACAAGGCTGATGGTTTTGCCGAATTCCCCCAATTGCTGGACATTATCAAACAGTGTCTGGCAAATGAGCTGCAAAATGCTGCAGGCCTTTAAGCAAGAGATCAGGTTCAATTCGGGGCTGATACTGAGCGAGATGTTGTGCAAACAGCGGTGCATCTCCACCGGTTAAAACCAGCTGTGCTGGAAAATCATGTAGTACTTTTTCAATGGTGCTGAGCAGACCCAGCAGAATGCCATGATGAACAGCGTCGATGGTATTGCGTCCGGGATTGAGTTCAGAAAAAGCGGCATCCGGAATTTTAATGCCTTTGGTATTCTGAATTAGGGAGTCACGTTGCAAGTACAGATTTGGCAGAATAAACCCCCCCAAATGTTGTTGTCCTTTCGCCAGATCAATAGTCAGCGCCGTACCACAACTAATCACACAATAATTTTCATGCGCTTGAGTCGCCACTGCAAGTACCTGTAACCAGCGGTCAATACCCAGTTGCGAAGGTTCATCATAGCCACAGATCAGACCGGCATATTCTGCCTGTACCTGAGCAAAAATCACTGGAATATGCAGGCTTTCTAAAATGCTGAGAATGCGCTCATTATTGATTTTATCCTGGACCGAGGATAGACCTACCTGATGCAAGCCCAGCGCTCTGAAATGCTGGATCAGGCCAAGTAACAAATCAGCAGGGGACTGTAAATGTAATTCCGCTGCTTGTTCAATAATCTGATCATGCTCGGTAATCCAGTATTTCAGCCGGGTATTGCCAATATCCAACCATAATTTTTTCATTGCTGTATGCCTGTTCGTCCAACGTGTTGAAGGCGGAGCTGTCCCTGATAAAAGGTCTGGATTCCCTGATCGGTCAAAATCTTGACTGCACCATCATCCTGAATCCCCAGAAAAGTACCGGAATATTGCCCTTGCACGTCAGTAAATTCAACTGCTTGTTGCATAAATGCAGCCGATCGATTGAAACGTGCCGCCAGGTTTTGACTGCTATAATTAAACCATTGCCCGGCTTGCTGAATCGCCAGATATAACTGGGCAATCAGCTCGACTCTTGAGGTGCAGGATAATCCCAGCTCGCTCAAGGAGCTAACCTGCTGATCTGGAAGGTCAGTGGGCAGAGGGTCGATATTTAAACCGACACCGACCACCACCTGTGTGGTTGAAATCGGCTCGACCAGAATACCGCCCCATTTTCCTTGCAGGCTATACAGGTCATTCGGCCATTTCACCTGTAATTCCAGGCCTTTTAGACTCGGCATTTGCAGGATATTTAACGCAATTTCCAGCGCCAGACGACCATCAATGGGTTTTTGTGTATGCAGCAATGTGCTTAAATAGATGTTCCCTTCAGGTGATATCCACTGACGTTGACGCTGTCCACGGCCTTGGGTCTGCACATGACTGCACACCAGAACCTGCTGCACCCCCTTCGTTGCCAATTCGCGTACATCATCATTGGTCGATGTAGTAATCGGTTTGATGAGTAATACTTCCGGGAGTTGGCCTGCATCGCTTAATCGTTGTTGCAGTTCACGAGTTTCTACATCCATTTGAATCTAAACGTGGTAAATATCGTTATGGAGTTAATCATATATTTATTGATTGGTGCAATTGCCGGATTCACCGCAGGCCTGTTTGGGGTCGGTGGTGGTTTGATTATTGTGCCGATCCTGTACATTGTTTTTACCCAGCTTCAGTACGATCCCAGCGTGATTATGCATATGGCGGTGGGCACTTCCTTGGCAACGATTATTGTGACTTCTATCAGTTCGGTGATGGCGCATCATCAGCGAGGGGCAGTACTATGGCCTGTGTTTCGTAATCTGGCGCCAGGTCTGATTATCGGTTCTTTCCTAGGTGCGGGGATTGCCGATTATTTATCTGGTCAGGGTTTGCAGTTAATGATTGGCTTCTTTGCGGTCTGGGTGGCATTTAGAATGTTCAAGGGAGCGCATATCCAGATTGATCCGAATCAAAAATTGCCTTCAACCCCGGTACAAATTGCTGCAGGTGGTGGAATCGGTGTGGCATCGGCGATCTTTGGGATTGGCGGGGGAAGTCTGACCGTCCCATTTCTGAATCGCTGCGGAATCGTGATGCAAAAAGCCGTAGCGACCTCTGCGGCTTGTGGATTGCCAATTGCAGTCGCAGGTGCGCTGGGTTTTATCTGGTTTGGTAAACAGGCGCAGGTTACCGTACCAAATACCATTGGCTATATTCATATTTATGCCTTTATCGGGATCAGCATGATGAGTTTTTTCACGGCCAAGCTGGGGGCAAAAGTGGCACATCTGCTTTCACCGGCCGTATTAAAAAAATGTTTTGCTGCACTACTGACTACCGTCGGCCTGTATTTTATTTATCAAGGTTTTATGGCTTGATTTAAACCTTTTAGGTTGAAGTGATTTACCGTATAAGGAGAATAGATGACTATTCTCCTTTTTTATGGCCTTGAGTTGGCTATATAGACATAAGATTGTCTGACAATGTCAAAGTATTTATGGATAAAAACCCGTTTAATAGCAACATAGTCCAAATAAAGGGCTAAACCAGTATCCATAAAAATAAAGACAGGAACGGTATGCCATTAGAACAAGCGCAGAGTTTGTCTGAGCAGATTGCCAAGCACATTAGCGAACAGATTATCCGCGGTGAACTGGTCGAAGGCGAACGTATACAGGAGCTCAGGATTGCCTCGGAGCTTGATGTCAGTCGGGGTTCGGTTCGTGAAGCCCTGCTTTTGCTGGAACGCACCCAGCTGATTGAAATTTTCCCGCGCCGTGGGGCGATTGTCTCGGAAATGTCCGCCTTGCAGGTGCGTGCCTTATTTGACATGACTTCATTATTGCTCGGGCAGATGGTGCATCGCATGGCGGAAACCTGGCGGGTGCATGAAGCTGAGCGCATTCAGCTATTATTAGAACAATTAGAAGCAGAAACCCGCCAAGGACACACTGAAAAGTTTTATGATCTGATCTTTCAGGGCATGGCCCAGCAGCATGAGATGGTCGGGAATCCTTATCTGATGCGCTACTATCAGGAACTGCTGCCTTCTTTACGTCGGAGCTATTTTTTGACCCTGAATATTTCCAGACGCGAGTTACAGGAATCTTTCGACTTATTTAAACTGGTCACTGAAGCAATTTTGATACGAAAAACCCATCAGGCCACTTTATTTATGGAAGATTTTTGTCGACACTTGCGCAACCTTGTGTTGGAATCTCTGACACGGATGAAACAAATTGAACTCGCGTGGGCCAGACGCTCACGACGTTAAATCAGGACATTATGCGTTTAAGCAGTTTAAAACTTTCAGGCTTTAAATCTTTTGCCGACAGTACCACTTTGCATTTTAAAGATAATCGTACTGCGGTCGTGGGACCGAATGGTTGTGGTAAATCCAACGTCATTGATGCCATACGCTGGGTCATGGGCGAGTCCAGTGCGCGTCAGTTGCGTGGTGGCAGCATGCAGGATGTCATCTTTACCGGAACTGCCAAGCGTAAACCGGTGGGCATGGCCAGTGTAGAACTGCGCTTTGACAATACCTATGGCAAGCTGGGCGGTGCTTATAATGCCTATAATGAACTGGCAGTACGCCGTCAGGTCAACCGCGATGGCAAGTCTGAATATTTTCTGAATGGCAGCAAATGCCGTCGTCGTGATATTACCGATATTTTCTTGGGTACCGGTCTTGGTCCACGTTCCTATGCGATTATCGAGCAGGGCATGATCAACCGTCTGGTCGATGCCAAGCCCGATGAAATGCGGGTCTATATTGAAGAAGCGGCTGGGGTATCGCGCTATCAGGCACGTCGCCGTGAAACCATGCTACATCTGGATCACACCACACAAAACCTGTCGCGTCTGGAAGATATCGTCTCCGAACTGAAATCTCAGCTAAAAACCCTGAAACGTCAGTCGGAAAGTGCGATTCAATATAAAGAACTGGAAGGACAGATCCGTACCATCAAGATCGAAATTCTGTCTTTTCAATGTGAGCAGAGTCACCGCTTACAGGAAGAATATACCCTTGAGATGAATACGCTCGGGGAAAACTTTAAGCTGGTGCGTTCCGAACTGACCAGCGTTGAACATGATTTGGGCAGCACCAGTGAACTGTTTCAGCGTCTGATTCAGCAATCCACCCCTTTGCAAAGCGAATGGCAACAGGCCGAGAAAAAACTGGCTGAACTGGAAATGACCCTGCAACAAAAGCAGTCTTTGTTAGAGCAAAATTCTACAAGTCTGGTCAAGCTGGAACAGCAAAAAGTCCAGACCAAAGAGCGTTTGCAGTTGATTGAACTGCAACTCGATACTTTACAGCAGCAACTTGAAGATCAGCAGGCGCAATTGCAGCAGCAAGATGGCCAGAGTCAGGCGCAAAGCCAGAATCTGAGTGAGCTCAAAGCTCAACATAGCACTGTGGCAGCGCAATTTACCCAGATCAAAACCCAGGTCGAACAGCAGCAACAGCGTAAATTACAGATGTTGGCTCAAAGCGAGCAACTGGCAAAGAATATTGAGCGGATTGAACAGCAGAAACAGACGCTCCAACAGCAAAGTGCACAGATTCAGCAACAGGCGCAGCAAGATGAGCTGGAGCAGTATCAGGCAGACAAAGCCCAAGCTGAACAGCAAATCGTTGGCTATGAAATTCAATTAACAGATTTAAGAACTCAATTCGAGCAGATGCAGGCAGAGCAGGCGAACCATCAGCAGCGCTTGATGCAGCTCAAATCTGAAATTCAGGTGCTTCATTCAGAAAAGAAAAACCTGAGTCAATTGCTGACCAAAGCTAACTCAAATACCAAGAGTAATGCGGTACAGCTGATGCATGTACTTAAGCTCAGTGATGCAGGCAAAGGACATGCCAGCCTGATCGAAAAGTTTTTGGCCAAGTGGCTGTCTGCCCAGATTCTGGCAGAGGGCGAGCACTTCCTTGAAGATTGTGCGCGTCAGTTAAAGCAACAGGCTGTTCATACTAAAATTCAGATAGCCAATACGATGTGTCTGGCCGACTGGATTGAATCTCCACATTATTCACTGTGGCAACAAGTCGCGGTCGTAGATACATTAACGCAAGCATTACCGCTTCAAACTGAGCTATTACAAGGCCAGACATTACTGAGTTTAGATGGCTATCATGTTGGATCGGACTGGGTCATTGCACTGGACTATGATGAAGCCAGTCAGGCCGGACAAGGTGCATTGAGTCATCGAATGCGTCTGGATGAAATCGAGCAGCAGCTTGCGGAACTTGAACCTAAGTTTATGCAGCTGGAGCAGCAGTTACCTGAATTCGCCGATCAGGTTAAAGCTTTGCAAAACCAGATTCAGAGTATCAGTGAGCAGCACAAGCATACCCAAAAGCAGCTGCAGCAACTCGATGTCAATATTGCTAAAGTACAAAGTAGTGCGCAGGCTTTTGCATTGCAAAAGCAGCAATTACAGCATCAGTTACAACAACTGGATGAGCAGCTTGAAGAAGATGCCATGCAGAAAGATGATCTGGAAATTGATCTGCATGCCTTGAATATCAAACTGGAACAGGCGCTACCAAATTATAAAACCCTGCAATTCCAGCTAGAAGAATTGAGTGCTCAGCTGGATGACTCACAGCAGCTCAATCAGCAAGCGCAGCAGGAACTGGAAGTGTTGCGCCGGCAAAATGTGCAAAGCCAGCAGCAGATTGAATTACTGGAAAAAGATCAGGTTTTCCTAAAAGAACAGTCTCAGCAAATTACTGCACAAATCGAACAAGCCAAAAAGTTTGTCGATCCGGTACAGCTGGAATTACCTGCTTTACAGAGCCAGTTCAATGAACAGGCGCAGATCACTGAAAAGCTGCAAAAGACCTGGGCCGACTGGCAGATTGAATTAAATCAGGTGCAGAGCAAACAGCAGCAGCTGACCGAACAGCGTCACAGCTTCCAGCAGCAGGATGAAAAACTCCGCACTACACTGGAAGAAAAACGTCTGGCCTGGCAGGCAGCCAAATCTGATTTGCAGCATTATTCTGAACAACTGAAAGAATTGAATAGTGAAGTAATTTCCGGGCTCGATATTGATGTTAAAGCACATCAGGCGAAACTGGAAAAAGCTCAGGCTCAGTTTGATAAACTCGGTGCAGTCAATCTGGCGGCTTCTGAAGAATATGAAGAAGTGTCAAAACGTTATGAGGAACTGAGTCATCAGATGCAGGATCTGGAAAATACGGTTGAACAGCTACAGGCTGCAATGAAAAGTATTGACCAGGAAACCCGTAAACTGTTTATGCACACGTTTGATCAGGTCAATGCTGAACTGCAAAACCTGTTCCCGAAAGTCTTTGAAGGTGGTGAGGCGAGTTTAAGCCTTGAAGATGGCTGGCAGTCGGGGGTAAAACTGATGGCCCGACCACCGGGTAAACGAAACAGCTCATTGGCCTTACTCTCGGGTGGAGAAAAGGCTTTAACTGCATTAGCATTGGTCTTCGCGATTTTTCGCTTAAATCCGGCACCATTTTGTGTACTGGATGAAGTCGATGCACCGCTGGATGATGCCAATGTGGGACGCTTTTGTAATTTAGTCAAAGAGCTTTCTGAACACGTGCAATTTATTTATATTACCCATAACAAACTTGCAATGATGATGGCGACTGATCTTTTGGGTGTAACCATGCCTGAACCGGGAACATCAAAATTAGTGACAGTTAATTTGGAACAGGCAAAAGAATACGGCCTAGCTGCGGAGGTATAATATGGAAATCACCACCATTATCGGGATTGTTATCGCAATTGTGATTATGCTGTTTGGTATAAGAATGCTGTTCAAAAAACCTGTAGAGGCTGTACCTTCACTGGATGCCAACCTGCATATCGACCCGGATAGCCAGACACCGATCATTCCAAGGCATGTACGTTCTCAATTGGCACAACAGGATGTCGAATCTGATCGTATCGAGCCAAGCCTGAGTGTAGATGAACCGGCTCCTGAAAAGCCTTCCGCCTTTCGCAAGGCTGAATCAACTCCGGTTGAGCCAAAAGCAGTCGAAACTCCTGTAGCTGCCCCGTCAACAGAAGCTGAAGTAGTGGAAAAGTCGGTAGTCACGGCAGCAGATGTTCAACAGGTAGAAGCGGAACAGAAGAATAGCCAGATTGAAACCAAGGAAGAAATGCCTGAATTCAGCCTGAACAGCAACATCGAAAAAGCAGAAATTTCTGAATTTAATGATGAAAGTAGTATTCTGGATGCACATCTGCATGAGCAAAAAATAGTGGATGAAGAAAGTGCTTTGTCCAATGCTGAAACCATTATTTCTTTGCATATCTATCCGCAAGGCCGTGTACTTTCAGGTGATAAAACCCTGAAAGTTTTACTAAAATATGGCCTGCGTTATGGCGAATTGGCCTGTTTCCACCGTTATAGTGAAGACGGTTCAAAACTGCTGTTCTCGGTATTGCAAATGACCGATACTGGAATGGAAGGCTTTGATCTGGAAACCCTATCAACTCAGGAAGTGAAAGGTCTGGCATTCTTCCTGGCTTTACCGCATAGCGATGTACAAAATGCGTTTGATACCATGGACAGTATTTCACGTCTGATTGCCCGTGAAGTGGATGGTCTGGTCTATGACCAGAACCAGCAGGAATTTACTCCACAATTACGTGAATTCTGGCGCCATCAGGCTATTGATTATCGTGCTGGACAAGGTACGGAAGTTTAAGGCTGCTTTGTTCAATCTCCAAGTTGAATCTGTAGACTGCAATTTTTATAATAGCCAAAAGCTGAATATTCTACAGGGCGGATTTTCCGCCCTTTTTTATGGTGAAATTATGACCCAAGATGCCACTGTCATTGCGCAAATGCGTCAACTGATTCAACTGCTTGCCAAGCATAACCATGCTTATTATGTGATGGATCAACCGAGCATTGAAGACAGTGAATATGATCAGCTCTTTCATCAGCTCAAAGCCTTAGAACAACAATATCCTGACCTGATCCAGTCCGATAGCCCGACAGATAAAGTGGGTGGGCAGGCGCTTTCAAAATTTGTGACCGTAACACACGCTGTGCCGATGCTGTCATTAGGCAATGTCTTTAATCAGGAAGATCTGCTGGCTTTTGCCCGCCGTATTGAAGAACGTTTGCCAAATCAAAAAATTGAATATGATGTGGAACTGAAATTTGATGGTCTGGCCATTTCACTCTGGTATGAGCATGGCGTATTGACGCGTGGGGTGACACGCGGCGATGGGGAAACCGGTGAAGACATCACCCAGAATGTCAGAACCATTCGCAACCTGCCGAAACTTTTATCTTCGGTGAATGGCATCATTCCCGATTTGCTGGAAGTACGCGGCGAAGTGTTGATGCCAAAATCCGGTTTTGAAAAACTGAATGCAGCCAATGCCGCCAAAGGTGAAAAGACCTTTGCTAATCCGCGTAATGCTGCGGCAGGAAGTTTGCGTCAGCTGGACCCGAATATTGCTGCCTCGCGGCCATTGGCTTTTTATGCTTATGGGATTGCTCAGTGCGTGCCGCATCATGGACAAACCACTATGTCCGCCAGTCTGGAATGGTTACATCAGTTCGGTTTTGCGGTTGGCGAGCGTCACTTTATCTGTGACAGTATTCAGGACGTGCAAAAGGTCTACGAACAGATCATTGATGAGCGTGCCAGTCTCAGTGTCGAAATCGATGGCATGGTAATCAAGGTTAATGACCTGAAACAGCAACAACAGCTTGGTTTCCTGAGCCGTGAACCGCGTTGGGCCACCGCCTATAAATTTCCGGCAGTTGCAGCACTGACTACGGTAGAAAATATTAATTGGCAAGTCGGTCGTACTGGAACATTGACGCCGGTTGCGCGTTTGAATCCGGTCGCTGTCGGCGGAGTAACAGTATCTAATGTAACCCTGCACAATATTGGCGAAATTCACCGTCTGGATGTGCGTATTGGCGATACAGTTAGTGTTTATCGTAGTGGCGATGTGATTCCTAAAGTTGAAAAAGTCTGGCCGGAATTTCGCCCGGTTGATGCAGTCGAAGTGCATTTACCTGAGCAATGCCCAGTCTGTGATTCACCCGTGGTCATGCCGGAAGGTGAAGCATTGGCCCGTTGCTCTGGCGAACTCTATTGTGCTGCGCAGCGGATCGAAACCATTCGTCACTTTGTGTCGCGTAAGGCCATGGATATCGAAGGGCTGGGTGATCGCTGGGTAGAGTCACTGCTACATCTAAATCTTTTAAAAGATGTCTCAGATATTTACCATCTGCATGAACATCGTGAGACTTTGCTCGGTATTGAAAAGATGGGCGCCAAATCGGTTCAGAATCTTTTGGATGCCATTGAAAACAGTAAAAAGACCACACTGGCTGCTTTTATCTATGCACTCGGTATTCGTGGGGTGGGTGAAACCACGGCACGTATGCTGGCCAATACTTTCCAGACCTTGGAGGCATTGCGTCAGGCAGATCTGGAGGCTTTAAAGAAAACTCCGGATGTAGGCGATATTACTGCGGAATGGATTCTGGATTTCTTCAAGGCGCCACATAATCTGGAAGTTCTGGATCGTTTACTGGCTGCCGGTATTCACTGGGATGCACCGATCGCACCGACTCGTCAGCCGTTAAACGGCGAAAGCTGGGTGGTCACCGGGACTTTAAGCAGTATGGGACGAGATGATGCAACCCAGTTATTGCAAGCCTTAGGTGCACGAGTCAGTGGCAGTGTATCCAGCAAAACCAAATGTGTGGTTGCGGGTGAAAAAGCTGGCTCAAAACTGGATAAAGCAGAAAAACTTGGTATTCCAGTGATCAATGAACAACAGTTTATTGGCTTGATGCAAGACTATGGTCAGCTTGAGGCTTAAATCGTCAAAGATTTCATAAAAGGCTAATGATTAAAAAAGCCACCTTCGGGTGGCTTTTTCGCATAGAAAGATTAAGGAATATATTTTTTCACGACACCATCATCGAGCAGCTGCTGGAAATGTTCCACCAGACTTTCTTTCACCGGACGATACTCAATACCGAGCTCATCTTTACTTTTCTGGGCATTAAAGAAAATTGGATAACCCATATTCAGCTCTACAAATTTGCGGCTAAAACCTGCTACAGGCCCGAACATTTTGAAGGCTGCCTTCGGCAATTGATTGCGCGGGAACGGAAACTTATTGCCAAAATGTGCCCGCAGAATTTGGCCCATTTCCAGCAGGCTCAAGCTTTCACTACAAATGATATAACGACCGTGCGCTTGCGGATTAAACGCAGCACGGATATGCGCTTCAGCAACATCCTGAACATCGACCACGCCATTCCACATCGGTGGAACGCCAAGTAAAGTCATACCATTGGCAAACTGTTGCAGGACTTCCACACTACCGGATTGGGTATTTGGCGTTAAGGATTGACCAAAAACCAGTGCCGGATTGATACAGACCAGATCCCAGCGATCCTGTGCTTCAGCCATTTCCCAGGCTTTGCGCTCTGCCATGACTTTGGAATAAGGATAAGGCTGATGTGTGGCCGAACTGGTGGTATTCCAGTGGGATTCATCAAAACTGTTATTCTCAGTTTGTAGAATATCAATGGCATCGCCATAAGTGGATGCGATACTCGATGTGACGATTAAGCGTTTCACTGATTCAGTCTGATTGACACTATTCAGTACATTTTCAGTGCCTAATACCGCAGGTTCGATAATATCTTTGACTGCATCTTTATAGTTGGTGACCACAAAAGGTGAGGCCATATGAAAAACAATTTCACAGCCTTGCATCGCCTGATCAAAAGAACCCGGGCTTAATAAATTGGCCTGAAATAACTTGAGAGTTCCCGGAGTGCTGTCGGCAATTTTTTCTAAATGGGCAAAGCTTTTACTTTTATTTAGGTCACGTACCGTGGCATGTACGGTATAGCCTTGCGTGAGTAATTTCTGGATGACCCAGCTGGCAATATAACCCGATGCACCGGTAACCAGAACCGGCGCTGTTGTTTGTGGATGTGTCATATCGGAACCGTTGTTGTTTTAAATTTGTGTGAATGATAAGCGAAATTTAAGCATGAAGTACGCCAATGCAGTGATGTTTATACAAAAAGAATGAATCTGTCTGGTCAAAATTAAGATTTACAAATTTTAACGCATGTGTTTATTTGCCAGTTTTACGTTATTGCCAAGCATAATGAAAATGCAAAGTGTTGTTTTATAAATGGGATTTCATTAAGAACGAAGTGTAAATGCAAGTACTTCTCATTTTAATTATATAAAAATCAAATATTTAACCATGGTTAAGCTTTGCAAATTCAATTGCTTTTCGCCATAATAGCAAAATACAGGTAGGGAGTTATTCAAATGCGCGGAAATCCAGAAGTCGTAGATTATTTAAATATGTTGATCGGTGGCGAACTGGCTGCTCGTGACCAATACTTGATTCACTCTCGTATGTATGAAGATTGGGGATTGACCAAAATCTTTGAACGTATCGATCACGAAATGCAAGAAGAGTCCCAGCATGCGGATGCGATTATCCGTCGTGTTCTGTTCCTTGAAGGAACGCCAAACATGCAGCGCGATGACGTTGAGATTGGCGAGGATGTGGTGAGCTGCCTGAAAGCCGATCTAAAACTTGAATATCATGTGCGGGAAAAACTGGCGCAGGGCATCAAACTGTGCGAAGAGAAAGGTGACTATATCAGCCGTGATATGTTACGCCAGCAAATGTCGGATACCGAAGAAGACCATACTTACTGGTTAGAAAAACAATTGCGCTTAATCGAACTGATTGGTCTGCAAAATTATATTCAGTCACAGATGTAAAACCGGATGAATAAAAAACCCAGCACATGCTGGGTTTTTTATATCTTGAAAATACTTAGTTGTTATTACTCATAATGCCAATTTTTTTGACCTCCAGCCTTTGAGCTGCCGCCATGACCATAGCGATATGTTTATATTCAGTGGCACGATCCGCCTTGATTTTAATCTGATCCTGATCCGCTTTTCGCGCTACTGTCTTGAATAAGTTTTCCAGAGCTTGGGTATTTGCTACCGGCTGTTCATTCCAGAAAATCTTACCTTGTGCATCCAGACGTAATTCCACCAGCTCAGGCGGTTTTTCATCGGTTACAGGAGGCGTTCCATTCGGTAGATCGATATTAATCGAGTTATTCGGCAAAGGAATTGTGATAATAAACATAATCAGCAAGACCAGCATGACATCAATCAGTGGCGTCATGTTGACATCTAACATCACATCATCATCTTGATTTGAACCAACATTCATACCCATAAACTTAATCCCTCTTTGTGCTTAAGGTGTAGCGGGCGGAGTGGTGACAAAAGCAATTTTGCCGATACCGGCCTGTTGGGTGGTACTAATCACCTGATCAATTGCTTCATAAGGCGTTATCTGGTCACCACGGATATGCACTTCAGGCTGAGGTCGCTTTTGAGCTTCTGCCTGTAATCGGCTCAGTAAAACCGTCTTATCCGGGATATAAGACTCATTCCAGAAAATATCGCCGGTTTTATTGACGGCCAGCTGAACATTTTCTGGCTTGGTTTCATACGGGACATTACGTTCTTCTGGCAGATCGACTGGTATGGTATGAATGGCAACCGGTACAGTAATCAGGAAGATAATGAGCAGAACCAGCATAATATCAACCAAAGGTGTGGTATTAATGGTTCCAATTACCTCATCATCGCTGTCGTTTGAATTGACCATCATTCCCATGGCTGATACCTCACTCTTACTTCACGTCACGATTAACAGGATTGTTGGTCGTAATTTCGCCGCTGAGTAATACTGCGTGTAAATCAGAACCAAAGGTACGTACTTCTTCCATGACCGCTTTATTACGGCGAGTCAACCAGTTGTAGCCGAGTACCGCAGGAACTGCGACTGCCAGACCGATCGCTGTCATGATCAGTGCTTCACCCACTGGACCTGCTACTTTATCAATCGAAGCCTGACCAGAAACACCAATCGCGGTAAGTGCGTGATAGATACCCCAAACCGTACCAAACAGGCCAACAAAGGGCGCAGTAGAACCTACTGTCGCAAGGAAGGCCAGGCCACCACTCAGATGGTTCTGGATTTTGTCGATTGCACGGGAAATCGAAATGGTGACCCAGGTATTGAAATCAATACGCTCAAGTAATGTGCCACCATGATTTTTGGTTGACTTGATACCTTTTTCCGCAATAAAACGGTAGACGCTGGCTTCATCCAGATTCTCGGTTGCATTATCTAGAGAAGATGATTCCCAGAATTGGTGTTCAGCTTCCTTGGCTTGCTTACGGATCTTACTTTGCTGTAAACATTTGCTGATCATGATATACCAGGTACCGATCGACATGACCACCAGAATAAACAAAGTGATTTTAGAAACAATATCACCTTCTTTCCACATGGCTTCTAGGCCATAAGGATTGTATCCAGCTTTTTCATCGCTAGCTTCAGCAGGCAGTGGTGGCGGGGTCGGTGTAGCCGCTGTTGCAGGTGTTGTTACCACTGTTTCAGTGACAGCACTGGTATTGGGGGTAGCGGACTGTTCTGCAAAAACTGTTTGCAGAGGTAATAAAGTGCTCATGGCAATCAGACCAGCAGCAGTCATATTTTTTAAAGGTTTTAGTGATTTTTTCATCATGGATCTCCTGATTTTTTTCTTTATCTGTTGTATCTGTTAGTCAAGGACAAATTCATATGGAATGTCATACCAAGATTCTTGCGGTTCGCCATTTTTCATTGCCGGCTTGAAAGTACATAAGCTGAAGGCCTTGGATGCTGCACGATCCAGCGCACGACTACCGCTCGACTTTTTCACTTTGGCATCCTGGACCTTGCCGGTGGTATTTACATATACAGAGATCAAGACTTCACCTTGTTCTTCATTCATCAGTGCATCACGTGGATAGTCTGGGCGTTTACAACCTGCTTCACCTTGTGAAACACCACGAGTTACGCCAGCGGGTGGAGGAGCTGGGGCTGGAGCGGCTGCGACTACTGGAGCCGGTGCTGCTACCGGACTTGGTGAAGGACTCGCTGCAACGGGAGTAGGTACTGCAACAGTTGTCGGTTGGGTTGGTGTTGGAAGTGTTTTCTGTACAGGAACGACTTTTTCAACCGGTTTCACCTCAGGCACTTGTGCTACTTTTTCCACGATTTTTGGTGGTTCAGGTGGTGTTTCTTTTGGTGGCTCAGGTTCAGGCGGCTTAATATCTTGAATAATCATTAGCTCAACTGGCTGTTCCGTTGGTTTAATAATGTCTTTTGCCATACCAGCCATGAGTACCAGGCCAACCAGGATATGCAAAAAAACAACGACCCCAATACCAGTCAGTTTTTTGGCGGAGTTTTTTTCTAAGTCTTCAAACTTTGTGCCCATCATGACTCCTAGAATTTAAGACAAACAGGAAATAGTGCACTGATGAGAAAATTTTTTTAGTTACAGGCAGCATTATTTTTTGTTTGGCTAAAATTAAACGGGGAAAACCGCAAACACCGCTTGGCAGCAGTGTTTGCGAAGTAATTAATTAAAAGAATTTATAAGTACCACGTAGGAAGTAGGTACGGCCCATTGGATCACCGTGACGAGGGTCATAGCCATATTGAGCATTGTTGGTTGCATCAGAAGCAGGTGGTTCTGCATCAAACATGTTGCGAATACCTGCAGTTAGCTCTAAATTCTTGAATCCGCTATAGGTGCCTGCAAAGTTATAAAGCGTATAGGCACTTACATCACGTTCTTGAGAAAAGTCTTCATAACCACGGATATATTGTTGTTCTAGTCTCATTTTCCAGTCTTCATAAGACCAGTTGATATTGGCAATATGTCTCCAGCGGACGACTGCAGGATCATCATAGATGCCGACGAGCCCTTCCCATTCACCGTTTGGTTCTTCTTGCTCATCCATTTTGATGACATAGGTACCATCAATCCCAAAACCAAAACGGCCTGTTGCTGTCATTGGGCTTAAGTAGTTCAGGCTGAGGTCAATCCCTTCAGTTTTTAATCCACCCATATTTTGTAGAGTTGTATTTAAATACTGGATACGACCATCTGGAGCGTAAACGATCAGATTGCCATAGCGATCAAGGTCATTAAAAATGTCATTAGGAGTAACTGAGCTGACTAAACCTTCAATGTCAATATTGTAGTAATCAGCGGTGAATACCAGATTCTTGATTGGTTCATATACGAATCCGGCTGTAAAAGAGGTTGATTCTTCTGGCTGTAAGTCTGGGTTACCACCTTGTTTACGCTTGAACTGCATACCACATTGGTCTGCAAATTGGGTGCTGGTCGGTTGACCGTTAGCATCACAAAAACGTGGGTTATTGAAGTTAGTGCTAGTATTGGTTTCACTTTGTAAAGAGTTGATTTCCCACATACTTGGGGCACGGAATCCAGTACTATAAGAACTACGGAACATTAACTCTTTAACCGGTTCCCAACGTAGGGATACTTTTGGATTGAAAGTATCACCAAAGTCACTATAGTCATCATAACGTGCCGCAAGTTGAGCTTCTAGAGTCGGCAAGATCGGTACATGTAATTCAGTAAACACCGCAGTAATATCACGGTCACCTGAACTTGACGGTTTATTTGGATCAATACCAGAACCTGGAACCTGGCGAACAAGATCGGCATTCACCTTGGCTTCCCAGTCCTGAGTGGTGTAGCTACCACCCAAGGCAAATCCAACTTCACCTGCAGGTAGTTCATAGATTGGACGGCTGACGGTGAAATCTATAGTGGTAGAATCCAGACTTGCCATATTTGTTGGGCCTGCCACATCAAAAGTAGACCATTTCCCAGCATCTGCAGCGGCCTGAGGACCAAATGGGTTTAAGGTGCCATCATTAAGTGCGGCTTGAACCAAACTTTGATTCAGGTAACCACTGACGAAATTATCAGTTGCTTCACTTTTGGCATAAGTAACGCCACCATTTACATCCCAACCGTAGACTTCACCTTCAATCCCTGCAAAAAAGCGGTTTGATTCATTTTCTGATTGAGAAACACGGTTACCTGATTGTGAACGTAAATAAAGTGCTGCTCTTGGATCTACCAGACCAGCGATGTCTGGTGTAATGCCGTTGCCTGGATAATATTTGCTGGTATTTGGAATAGAAAGACTACCTCCCCATACATCAGGTGCTATCGAGGTTTTTACTTTACTTTCAGTATAAATATATTCAGCAACCGCAGTTAATGAATCGGTTAATTTGAAGGTACCTTTACCTAGAGCTGAAAAAGTTTCTTCTTCTGGAGTAATACCAATGAGTGCTTGAGTGTTTAACAGGCAACGTGTACCAGATACAAACATATTTGGTGCATTATTACAGTTTTGATTGATATAAGGGTTAACTACACCTACACCTGAATCTAAAAGGTTGGCAGGGAAGCCGGCACTTGAACCGATCGCCATGTTCAACTCTGGAATTAAACCACCACGACGGCTGACTTTACGATCTTTGGCCATGATCATGTCAGAAGTACGATAATCTACTACACCGTAAACGTTGAAACCTTGTTCATCCAGATCACCATAACCACCGAAAATAGAGACATCATATTTGTCGCCATTCTTTTCTTCAGGTGCTTGCAGTCCACCAGAAATACCGAAACCTTGGTATTCCTTTTTGATAATAAAGTTAATTACGCCGGCAATTGCATCTGCACCATATACTGCAGAAGCACCATCACGCAGAATCTCGATTCGCTCAACCATCGCGAGCGGAATAATATTCAGGTTAACTTCAGAAGTACTAAATGGGCTGTTAGCCAAACGACGCCCATTTAATAAAACTAAAGTCTTATCAGTACCAATCCCACGCAGGTTGGCAGAAGAACCTGAAGTATTACTTTTACCAATATTTTGAGAAACAGCAAAACCAGCTTGGTTAGCACTTACTTTATTAATGGCTTCTTCAACCGTGGTGACCCCCTGATTCACCAGATCTTCGACTTTAAGCACAGTAATAGGAGCTGCACTTTGTGCAGCTACTCCTTTAATAGATGAACCTGTCACTGTCACTTTTTGAACCTTGGTAGGTTGAGCGGCAGAGTTTTCTGGTTCATCGGCTGCATGTGCCAAAGACAAGCACATCATACTTAAGCTGAGTGCGCTTAACTTGAGTAGTCTTTTGCTGACGGTTGGAGCCCCCATAGATCCGACCAATTTATTTTTTTTCATCGTAAATTTCACCCTTTTGTTATGTGAAGTAGTGCTGGGTTGATCTAAGCAAGGCGGATGCCAACTTATAAAATTTTATATTTTTATATTTTTAAATTATTGAAAAATATTGATTTAATTGAATGAGGTTTGAATTTATCGAGCGATACTGAAGAAAAATTAAGAAGTCTGTGTATCGAATCTGAAGAAAGAAGGAAGTGAGACCCCTGTCAAAGCAATAAATAAATATTTAATGAATAAGAAAGTAGTCCAAAAATGAGAGGGAAATTGAATAAAGTTTAATCATGGTGCATAATTTTTACATAAAATATACAATATTTTTTTAAAATAAATTATTTATAATACAATTACTTGTGTTTATTTATTGTTTACCTAAAGGTATACAATAGTGCAATAAGATGAAACAGGGTTGAGTTATTTTTGTGCGAAATGAACTTCAGTAAGAATTTTGAGGATAAAAATTTAATTAATGATTCATGGAAAATATTATGTTATTGATAATGTTTTAAATGATTAATAAAAATAAGCTTTTTTGAGTTAATAACAGGAAAAAAACGTTATTTTTTGAGGATGGCATGAAATTCGCTTTGTTCAGTTTATTCCATCTGTCCAGCTTTGACCCATCCATTGAAGCAAATATGGGATGATGTGTTAAAGACTTCCTATAGCAATTAAAACTTCAAGATCAAGAATAGGTACAAATTTGAAATCATCATTTTTCAGTATGACAATTTTGGCCTTGGCCATGACTACGGGGCAAACCTCCTGGGCAAAATCATCTGCACATCCGGATAAAGTTTTAAACTTGGCTTTCGAAGCGCCTGATGATGGTTTTGATATGGTCAAAACCTATAATTTTTATAGTGGTAGCGTGGCTGAGGCCATTTTTGAGCCTTTGTTGCGTTATGACTATCTGGCCCGGCCTGCAATTTTGGCCCCAAATACCGCCGAGTCTTTACCCGTGGTTGAACAGGATGGCAAAGTTTATACCTTTAAAGTCAAGCCAGGAATTTATTTTAGTCCTGATCCTATATTTCAGGGCAAGAAGCGTGAACTGGTGGCGCGTGATTATATCTACTCCATGCAAAGGATCATGGATCCCAAAAATCATTCTCCTTCTTTTTCTTTTATCGAGGGAAAAATCCTTGGGGCAGATCAGGTCATCCAGCAGGCTAAAAAAACTGGCAAGTTCAACTACGATGCACCTATTCCCGGTTTAAAAGCACTAGATAAATATACTTTACAAATTACCCTGACCCGTTCCGATCTGAATTTTCCGTATATTCTGGCCTATGTGGCTTTTAGTGGTACCGCACGGGAAGCGATCGAACATTATGGTCATCGGGCAGGTCAGCATCCGGTTGGAACAGGAGCGTATCAGTTACACAAATATGTGCCGCGTAGCCGTATTGAACTGACCGCCAACCCGAATTATCGTGGTTTTGTCTGGAACTTTAAGGGTGATGGTTCTGAATGGGATCAACGTATTGTCAAAGCCATGCAAGGCAAGCAGATGCCGCAAATTGGCAAGATCAAAATCAGTATTATTGAAGAGGAACAGTCTCGCTGGCTGGCTTTAAAGTCTGGACAACTGGACTATGACAAACTCACTGCGAGCGGCGCCGAACAGGCACTGGAAAATAAGCAGCTGAAAAGCGAATACAAGAAAAAAGGCATCCTGCATTATCCGAATAAAGAACCGGAAATTACCTATACCATCATGAATATGCGTGATCCGTTAATTGGTGGGAATTCACTGGAAAAAATTGCCTTACGTCGTGCTCTCGCCTTGTCCTATAACCAGAAAGAAGCTATTCAGCAGTTGTACAAAGGTCATGCCGATAAAGCTGAAATGATTTTGCCAGAGGGAGTGGGTGGACATGACCCGAAGTATAAAAGCAGTATTGCTTATAACCCATTACTCGCCAATAAACTGCTTGACCGCTTTGGTTATAAGAAAGGTGCTGATGGTTACCGAACCTTGCCCGATGGCAAACCTTTGATACTGAAAATGAATTCAACCAGCTCAAGCTCTTCGGTGATTTCTGCAGAGTTATGGAAAAAGAATCTGGATGCGATCGGGGTGCGAATTGAGTTTAAGGTCAGTAATTTTGCTGACAATCTAAAAGAAGCCACCCAATGCAAACATATGATGTGGGGGGGAGCCTGGATTGCAGACTATCCGGAAGGGGAAAACTTTGCCCAGTTACTGTATGGGCCAAATGCGCAGCAAGGCAACCTGAGTTGCTATACCTCAAAAGCCTATGACGCATTGTACCAGACCGCGATGAAACTGCCGCCGCAGCAGCGGACGCCATATTATGAGCAGATGAACCGCCAGATGGAGGCCGATAATCCATGGATTCTGCACAATACTCGTATACGTAACTGGTTAATTCATCCGCATGTACAGGGCTTTAAAGCCCATCCGGTGACCAGAGCAGTTTGGCAATATATGGATATTGAACCTGTTAAAAAATAACTTGAGAAGATTAAGAACCAGTATGAATGTGAATAAAAATACTTTAAAAAAACTGGCCAGTGGGGTGTTAGTGGCCGGTTTGATGATGGCAGGGAGTGCACCGACATGGGCCAGCAATCCTGCCAACCCGAATAAGGTTTTAAAAACAGTATTTCTGGCAGCTGAAACCGGTTTTGATCCTGGTTATATCCATGACCGTTATTCAGCCAAGATTAATGCCGCGATTTTTGAGACCTTATTTACCTATGATTATCTGGCCTCGCCGGCAAAATTAGTGCCATTGACTGCAGTCAGTCTGCCTCAAGTGAGTGCGGATGGCCTGACTTATACCATCAAAATCAAAAAGGGCATTTACTTTGCCGATGATCCGGTCTTTGGCGGTAAAAAACGTGAACTGACCTCGTATGACTATGCTTATAGCTTGAAACGTCTACTGGACCCAATACTGCATTCACCGAACAGCTGGTTGCTGGATGGCCGAATCAAGGGGCTGGAAGCATGGACGGCTCTAACCAAAAAGAATGGCAAAGCCTATGAAAATCCGTTTGAAGGTATTCAGACCCCAGACCGCTATACCTTGGTCTTAAAGCTGAATAATCCGGATCAGAACTTTCCGATGTTGCTGGCACATGGGCCTGCCGCTGCAGTAGCTCGTGAAGTGATTGAAAAATATAAAGACAAAGCGGGTTGGGTCATGAATAGGCCAGTGGGAACTGGTCCTTATGTGCTCAGTCGCTGGACACCAGGCTCACGGATTATCTTAAAACCAAATCCAGCTTATCGTGGTTTTGTCTGGGACTTTAAAGCCAGTGGTGCAGAAGATCAGGCTATTGTAAAAGCCATGCAGGGCAAAAAAATGCCTCAAATCGGCACTATTGATGTGCGTGTTATTGAAGAAGCGCAATCCCGGATGCTGGCATTTAAGAAAAATGAACTGGACCTGCTCGAAATTGAGGGCGATATCGTCGTACAGGCCCTCGATGGTGACAAATTAAAGCCTGAGCTGGCTCAGCAGGGAGTGAAGCTGTCACGTATTTTAGAGCCCTCCATTAGCTACCATTACTGGAATATGCAAAACCCGGTCGTGGGTGGTTTCGCGCCAGAAAAAATTGCCTTACGTCGTGCCATGGCGATGGCATTTTCTGTGGAAAACATGATCAATGTATTACTTAAGGGAGATGGAGCAAAACTGCACATGCCTATTCCCCCAGGAGTAGCAGGCTATTCACCGTCCTATAAAAGCAGTATTCCCTATTCAGTCAAAGCAGCCAACATGTTGCTCGACCGCTATAACTACAAGATCGGTGCAGATGGCTGGCGAAAGACGCCTGAAGGTAAACCTCTGGTGATTGAACTGATTACTGGGAATACCAGTCGGGGCCAGCAGCAGGGTGAATTCTGGAAAAAGACCCTGGACAGTATCCATATTCAGCTGACCAGTAAGGCCATGCCATTCGCTGAAGGCATCAAGCTGGAAAAGCAATGTAAAACCATGTTTAAGAGTTCTGCATGGATTGCCGATTATCCGGATGCTGACAACTTTATGCAGTTGTTCTATGGCAAGAATATCAATGTCACCAACAATGCCTGTTTCAAGCATCCTGAATTCGACCGTCTATACGAACAAACCCAGAGCATGCCGCCTGGACCGGAGCGTGATTTGCTCTACCGCAAAATGACCCGAATTCTGGAAGTCAACATGCCGACCCTGATGCTCTATAGCACCTACCGTAACGCTTTGACCCAACCCCAAATTATTGGACATAAGTCCCATCCGATTCTGTCTTCAGAATGGATGTATATCGATATTAATACGAAAAAGTAAGAAAAAATCTGGAGATGAATATGAAATCAAAATCTTTAAAATTAAGTACCTTATGTTTAATGATGATGGGGGGATATCAAGGTGTAGCGGCAGATACCCAAGTACAGCTGCTGCCATTATTCAAGGCTGCAGAAATTCCGTCTTTATGTGATGCCAGTCTGGCCTCCATGCAAAAAGATATCCAGATATTTGAAAATAAGAAAATTAAAAATAAAGCCAAGGCCGGGCCTTATCTGGCTGAATGGGATGAATTGCATGCCAAAGCCCGTGATTTCGGTGCTGCAGTAGGGTTGTACAGTAATGTTGATCCGGATCCTGCATTGCGTCAGGCAGCCGATGACTGTGAACTTAAAATCAGCAAATACCAGACCACTCTGTATCAGAATCCGAAACTGTATGCCCAGTTCAAGAAACTGAAAGCCAGTGATCCGATTGATCAGAAACTTTTAGAAGATATTCTGGAGCAGTTTGAGAACACCGGGGTACAACTCAGTGCAGAAAAACAGAAACGACTGAAAGAAATTATTGAAGAAAGTACCAAACTGGGGCAGGATTTTTCCAAAAATGTGCGGGATAACCCTGAAAAAGTTGAATTTACTCCAGCTGAAATGAAAGGCCTACCAGAAAGTTATATCGCAAATTTAAAGAAAAATGAAAAGGGCAATTATCTGCTCGGCTTTGATTATCCGGAATACCAGCCTTTTATGGAGCTGGCAGAAAGTGATGAAGCACGCAAACGTTACCAGACCGCTTACACGCGTCGCGGGACTGAACAAAACCTGCAATTCATGAAAAAGGCCATTGATCTGCGTTATGAAATGGCACAACTTTTTGACAAGGAAAGCTATGCCCATTCTGCGCTTGAATTCCGCATGGCCAAAACTCCGGAAGCAGTGAACGGTTTTCTGGATGAGGTTTATGCCAAAGTTGCACCTCTAGAAAAGCAGGATGTAGAACAATTACGCCAGTTCAAGGCTGAAACTTTAAAAGTTCCACTAGAGAAAGCAGAAATTACACGCTGGAATCAGGGTTACTGGAGTGAAAAACTGCGTCAGGCCAAATACAAGGTAGACCAGGAAAAATTACGGGATTATTTCCCGACAGAAGCATCGCAAAAATGGTTATTCGCTATTTCTTCGGAACTCTATGGCATTGAGTTCAAGCCGGTGAAAGTCAAGGCCTGGCATGATGAAGTGGAATATTATGCGGTACATGACAAGGCTACGGGCGAATTCCTGGGCGGATTATATGTCGATAAATACCCGCGTGAAGGCAAATATGGGCATGCAGCTGTCTGGGGAGCTTATGGTGGCAGTACCCTGAATCAGCGTCGTCCGGTATCGGTACTGGTGACCAATTTTAACCGTAAGGGCTTGAACAGCAACGAACTGGAAACCTTTGTGCATGAAATGGGGCATGCCTTGCACGGAATTCTATCGAAAACCCGTTATACGGAACAGTCTGGTACCTCGGTAGAGCGTGACTTTGTAGAAGCGCCGTCACAGATGTATGAAGAGTGGGCACGCCGTCTGGAAACCTTGTCAAAAGTAGCAGATTACTGTGAGCCGGCATGTCCTCGGGTGGATGCTGCCATGACCGAGCGCTTAAAGAATGTGAAGAATTACGGCCGAGGCCTGCATTATGCCCGTCAGGCTTTATATGCCCAATATGATATGGCCTTGCATGGTAAAGATGCAAAAAACATTGAGCCTTTAAAACTCTGGCAGGATATGGAAGGTAAAACTGCCTTGGGTTATGTTAACGGTCAGCAGTTCCCGGGACAGTTCGGGCATCTGATGGGCGGCTATCAGGCAGGTTACTATAGCTATATGTGGTCTGAGGTCATTGCCCTGGATATGCTTTCCTCCTTTGGCGATCAGCTCATGGACAAAAAAGTCGGTGCGCATTATCGCAATACGGTCCTGGCTCAAGGCGGACAAAAGCATGGCGAGCAAATGGTGAAAGACTTCTTGGGTCGTGATCCGGACAGCAAAGCTTTCTTTAATGAAATCTCTGGAAAAAATTAAGGAAGGCAAGCGATGCTGGCATATATTATTCGACGGCTTTGGCAAATGATCCCGACCATGCTCGGGGTGATTTTGCTGATATTCCTGCTGTTTAACTGGGTAGGCGGAGACCCTGCCTATATTCTGGCCGGTAAAATGGCCAATGCGGAACAGATTGAAAACATCCGTCAGCAACTGGGTGTGGATCAACCGTATTACGTACAACTCTGGATCTTTATCAAGCAGATTTTAACCTTTGATTATGGGGTGAGCTGGAGCACCGGGGAGTCGGTGGCACAGATTATCACTACCCGTTTGGGGCCCTCACTGACCATTTTGATTCCACTGACGATTCTGCAAACTATTATTTCTATCATTTTGGCTTTGGGGGTGGCTTCGGTTCGTGGTTCTTTGACTGATCGCATGATCATGATGCTGTGTACGATCGGTATGTCGATCAGTATTCTGGTATACATCATCGTGTTCCAGTATTTCCTGGCTTATGAATTGAGCTGGTTTCCGGTACAGGGCTGGAGTGATAATTTCGCTGACAACCTTTTCAAATATGCCTTGTTACCTGTGCTGATTATGTTGGTGGTCAGTATTGCACCAACACTACGCCTGTATCGTAGTTTTGTACTGGATGAAGTCAATCAGGACTATGTACGTACTGCGCGTGCCAAAGGCTTGGGTGAAAACCGTATCATGGGCGTGCATGTCTTGCGCAATGCCTCGATTCCGATTATTACCGATGTCATGGCAGGACTTCCGGCACTGCTGATCGGTGCTTTCCTGATTGAACGTTTTTTTGGTATTCCTGGAATTGGCCGTGAAGTCATTATTGCGGTAGAACGTTCCGATTTTCCTGTGATTAAAGCCATTACGGTCTATGTTGCTGCTGCGACCATGATATTCAACCTGATTGCCGATCTGATCTATAAATGGGTTGATCCGCGTGTACAGTTGAAGTAGGTGAATTATGCTGAGTGCGATATTTAAAAAAGAACAAGCGGCTGAAGCAGCACCTGAATCGGCTTCAACAGGATTATGGCAACTGGCCATGCGCCGTTTGAAACGTGACCGGATTGCCATGTTTTCCCTGTATGTGGTGCTGTTTTATCTGCTGCTGCTGGTACTGTCAATGAGCGGCCTAATTGCCAAAGACTGGAATAAAGAAGTGGCGGTCAGCTATGCACCGCCGAGTTTTATCAGTGCAGCGCCAGTTCCGGTTGCATCCGATCCAAAGCAGGGCGCAGAATCTGTGCCTCTACCGGTCAATCCAGTTGATCCCTTAAAAGATGTCATTGCTGAATTGAATGCTGAAATTGCTGCTGAGCAGGGTGCTGGTGCAGGCATCGATTATTATGGAGTGGTCGATCCGCTGGCAGAAGACATGAAGGCCATTAATCAGGAACTCGGTGGCCAGCTGATGGATGAAAGTGGGGAACTCAAGCAAAGTCTGGTCTTCGGTGCAGATAAATGGGGACAGGATGTTTTACAGAAAACCATCAAGGGGGCTGAAACCTCGATTCTGGTTGGATTGATTGCAGCCTTTGTCGCTGTACTGATTGGGACTGCACTGGGTGCAATAGCAGGGTATTTTGGTGGTTGGGTCGATGATGTCCTCAACTGGTTTTATAATATCTTTACCTCAATTCCCTATCTGTTGCTGGTTTTGGCCATTGCCGCAGTGTTACAGCAGAAAGGTATTTTATCAATCATCCTGATTTTAGGTCTGACTGGCTGGACCGGGGTCTTCCGTTTGGTTCGTGCCGAATACATGAAACATACGGCACGTGAATATGTGCTGGCTGCCAAGGCGATTGGCGTGAGTAATATGCGTCGTATGTTTGTGCATATTTTTCCCAATGTCAGCCATATTGCCCTGGTACAGATGTCTATTCTGGTGGTGGCATTTATCAAGTCCGAAGTCATTTTGAGCTTCCTTGGTTTCGGTGTGCCTATCGGGGTAGTGTCATGGGGCAGTATGCTAAATGAAGCGCAAAGCGAGTTGATTTTGGGTAAATGGTGGCAACTGGCGGCAGCCTCAATCGCCATGGCGGTATTGGTGACTGCATTCTCGATGTTTACCGATGCACTCCGTGATGCATTAGATCCAAAACTGAAATAGGAGCGCAACGATGTCTGAAATCAATCCAAGCACAGCACCTGCGCTACTTCGCGTAGAAAATCTGCGAGTCAGTTTTAAAGGTGAAAATAAAGAATATATTGAAACCGTAAAAGGAGTTTCTTTCGAGATTCCGGCCAATACCACGGTTGCACTGGTAGGCGAATCGGGGAGTGGCAAGTCGGTCACTTCCCTGGCCACTATGGGCCTGCTTCCGGCAGAAAGCGCACGTATTTCAGAAGATAGCCAGATCATCTTTGAAGGGAAAAACCTGCTCAAGCTTAAAACCCGTGAAATGCGCCAGATGTGCGGCAAAGACATTGCCATGATTTTTCAGGAGCCAATGTCTTCGCTAAATCCGGTATTTACGGTAGGCATGCAGATTGCAGAAATCCTGCAACTACATTTGGGCATGAATAAAAAACAGGCGCGGCAACGTACCCTGGAACTGCTCAAAGAAGTAGGGATCCCTGCGCCAGAAACTAAAATTGATGCCTATCCGGGGCAGCTTTCCGGTGGACAGCAGCAACGCGTCATGATTGCCATGGCCATTGCTTGTGAACCTAAACTGTTGATTGCAGATGAACCGACCACAGCCCTGGATGTGACTATTCAGAAGCAGATTCTGGACTTGCTGGAATCGCTGCGTCAGCGTCGCCAGATGTCGATGCTGTTTATTACCCATGATCTGGCATTGGTTGGTGAAATTGCCGATCAGGTGATTGTGATGCGCCATGGGGAAATCCGTGAACAGGGTCCGGTTCGGGAGGTGCTGGATCGGCCTCAGGATATGTATACCAAAGCCTTGTTACACTGCCGTCCACAATTGTCGCAACGTCCGTTACGTTTGCCGATGATCAGCGATTTTATGAAACAGGATGGTTCAACCTGGCTGGAAGATATCCGTCTGAATATTCAGCTTCCGCAACGTTCACGTGGACTAAAGGGTGGAGAGGAAATTATTCTGGATGTACGGGATCTGAAGAAATCTTTTTATAGTCGTAAAGGACTGTTTGGCAAAGATGAATTTCAGGCAGTAAAAGGAGTTTCTTTCCAGCTGGCCAAAGGAAAAACCTTGGGGCTGGTCGGGGAGTCCGGTTCGGGTAAAACCACCATCGGTTTATTACTGATGCGTCTGCAACAGGCTACAGGTGGTAAGGCACTGTTTCAGGGGCGGGATATTCTGGATATGTCGGAACAGGAATTTACCCAGTATCAACGTAAAATCCAGATCATTTTTCAGAATCCCTATGCTTCGCTGAATCCACGTTTTACTGTTGGACAAATCCTGATGGAACCGATGCAGATTCACAAGATTGGTCAGGATGATGCCGAACGCAAACAAATGGCTTTAGACTTGTTGGAGAGGGTCAGCTTGCCTGCACAGGCTTTTTATCGTTATCCGCATGAGTTTTCTGGTGGTCAACGCCAGCGGATTGCGATTGCACGTTGTCTGACTTTAAAACCTGAAATTTTAATCTGTGATGAATCGGTTTCGGCGCTGGATGTATCAGTACAGGCGCAAGTGCTGAATTTACTGCAAGATTTACAGGATGAATTTGGTCTGAGCTATATCTTTATTTCACATGATTTGTCGGTAGTGAAATATATTTCAGATCAGATCATGGTGCTGAATCATGGTGAATTGGTGGAAATCGCCAATTCAGATGAATTGTATCAATCTCCACAGCATGAATATACCAAGCGTTTAATCGGTGCTATCCCGCAAGGGATTCCACAAAGTGCCTGATGCATAAGGCATAAAAAAGTCAGGCAATGTGCCTGACTTTTTTATTTATCTTAATTAAAACTTTTTAAAGCCTTTGTTGACGCCATATGGACGGCGCGGCACATTTTCATCACGCTCTTCACGGCGGCCGAAACCTTGATCAGGACGGTTTTCACGACGTACAAACTGAGTGCCATTCTGGTTTTCAGCTCTGTCACGACGACCATAAGCATTGTCATCACGACGCTCACGGCCAGTATTATTTTGTGGTTGCTCATCACTGTCACGACGTTGCTGACGCAAGAAACCGCCACGGCGTGCAGCCATCGGCTTGTCCTGCATACGTTCATTACGGCGTTTCGCCATACCAAACAAACCAGTACCTTGACGTGGTTTCAATTCCACAGCTTTGGTCAGGTTGTCGATATCGTTTTTATCCAGTTCAATCCAGCGACCGGTACGCAGTTCGCGTGGCAAAATCACAGTACCATAACGGGTACGCAGTAGACGGCTGACTTTCAGGCCTTGTGATTCAAAGATACGACGTACTTCACGGTTACGACCTTCTTTTACTACCACCTGGAACCAACGGTTGATCCCGTCACCACCGAGTTCAGAGAAAGATTCGAATTTTGCCGGACCATCGTCTAGCACCACGCCTTTGAGCATGTTGTTACGAATTTGTGGTGTAACTTCACCCATGACACGAACTGCATATTCACGTTCGATTTCATTCGATGGGTGCATCAAGCGATTCGCAAGTTCACCATCATTTGTGAATAAAAGTAGACCCGTCGAGTTAATATCCAGACGACCCACCATTACCCAGCGATCGCCCGGAATAGCAGGCAGCTGTTCAAATACAGTCGGACGGTTTTCAGGATCGCTACGTGAGCAGATCTCGCCTTCAGGCTTGTAGTAAATAATGACACGACGACGGATTTCGTCTTCAATCTGGAAGGCAACTTTACGACCATCGATGCGAAGCTCATCACCTGGTTCGATTCGTTCACCCACTTGGGCAATTTGCCCGTTGACACTTACACGACCCGCGGCAATGACTTCTTCCATATAACGGCGAGAACCCAAACCAACGCGTGCAAGCACCTTTTGCAACTTTTCACTCATGACAGCATAACCTTAGAAATAATTATCAACAGTTCACCTATTTATGACTTCGGTGCATTCGCATCGAGGGCCATAAAAGCTTCCTTGGCATCCTGCAGGGGAGGCAATTGGCCCAAACTATTCAGGCCAAACGCATTTAAAAATTGTGGCGTTGTCATTAACAACGCAGGTCTTCCAGGGAGTTCACGAAATCCGGACTCTTTAATCCAGTTCCAGTCAAACAGCGTACGCAGGTTTTGACTGTTATTCGTAACACCACGAATCTGTTCAATATCCGCTCGAGTCACTGGCTGGTGATAAGCAATCACTGCAAGCGTCTCCAGTAATGAAGGCGACAAGCGAGCCGGTCGCTCAGGCCAGGTCTGTGCAATAATATTACGATATTTTGCACGCACTTGAAAACGATAACCTTGTGCTGTTTCAATCAGTTCGATTGAACGGCCATGCATCAGCATGGAAAGTTGTTGTAAATACTGACGTAATTCCTGCTTGCTATAGCGATCTTGAAAAGCTTCTTTCAGACGAGCCAATGAAACCGCAGAGTCGCTGGCAAAAATAATGGCTTCAAGCTGCATTAATACTTCATGCAGATTATCTTCTGCAGATAACAGCGTATTTTGATTGAGTGTCATTGACTGGCTCCTTGAATTGCGAGCGGGGCTTCAATACCTGTAGCAATAATCTGAATTTTTTGTTGTCGGGTCAGTTCCAGTACCGCCATAAAGGTCACCACCATACCCATACGGCCTTGGCTCGGTTTTAACAAGTCCTTAAAGCTGAGTATTGCGCCAGTTTCAATACAACTTTCAATATAGGCAATCCGTTCTTCCAGCAGTACCGGTTCCTGTTGCACCTGATGAATCACGGGTTCAGGACGGTTAAATATACAAAGCAAGGCATCACGCAATAAATTGCTTGAATAGCCTTCATTCGGCTGCTGGATGTCTCCCAGACTGACATTGGTTGTGAAAGTGTCACGTTCCAGAATTGGCATTTGGCCCAGACGTTCTGCTGCCTGTTTAATTCTTAAATAATTTTCTAAACGGTCAATCAGTTCTTGTTTTGGATCCTGCTCAATCGCAACCAGGCTTTTCGGTTTCGGTAACAGCAAACGTGATTTGAGATCTGCCAGTAAGGCTGCCATCACCATATAGTCGGCCGTCAGCTCGATGTTCAGGGATTTCATCGCGTCCATATAAGACAAATACTGCGCTGCAATCGGCGCGATATCGACCTGTAACAGATCAAAACCGTTTTTTTGAATCAGGTAAATTAAAAAGTCGAGTGGGCCTTCAAAATGTTCTAATAAGATTTCAAATGCCGCTGGAGGAATGTACAGATCCTCTGGAATTGTATCCTGCCATTCATCCAGAACCCGAATGTGCGGAGCAGATTCCATAGTGTTATGGATAATTTGAGTCATTACAATTATAGGCCACGCGAATTTTCAAAGGCATGCAAAGGCTTGATTTTCGGTATCTGATCGAAAGAAAAGCACAAGATTAAGCGTTGTCATTGTACTGGAAAAGTAACTTTAAATAAATTAAATAAGCCGTCAAAGCCATAAAAACTTAAAAAAATAATGGAATTTATCTACGATTTAAAAATAGCAATGAGAAAAACGGCAGAACAGGGCGGGAAATGCAGCGGTGATTTTCACGTTAAATTGGCTCTCATAATTAAGCCTATCTGGTAGATGATGCCAGTTGATTCACTTAAAAAACTCGATCAATAAAGTTATTCTCATCAAAAGAAGAAATAATCTAGCTGGCAGATATTGAATGATTTTCAAACGGATTTTCCATTAAAAAACATAAAATTAATAAGTATTAATAAAATATTTCCCTATAATTTTTGGTCAAAAATCCCGCTATACTCTCGAAAAATAGTCAAGAATCACAAAAATCAATAAAAAGGTGAAGAAAGCATGCCACTTATTCTGGTTGTTATTGGGATGATCGCATTCGGGGGATTTTGGGCTTATCCCAAATATCAGATTATGCAGCTTGAAGATGAAGCACGCACAGGGCTGAAATCAGGCGGATTTTCAGCTTTTGCGGAACAGGCCCGACCTGTCATGCAGGCCATGAAAATGGATTTTAGTGTGCTGGATCAATATCCCAATATCCGTTTTTACATGCGGCATATGGCCTATGAGGGCGACCAGCTGGATGAGCGGGTTAAACTGGATATGCAAGCTATGTCTTGTGAGTCAATCAATTCCTTTAAAGTCATGGAACCCAAGGCACGCACAGCGATGTTGAATGTACTGGAAGAAGATCAGATTATTTTTCATGTGTATCTGAAAAATAAACTGGGTCAAGAGCTCATGCATCATGAACAGAAGCTATCGCAATGTCCAAATTTCATTGCGGTTCGTCATTATGAGCGTAGTTCAGATTCCTAAACTGTTTTTGCCAGCCACTGCATTTATGCCGAATTGAAAAGAATAGAATTGCAACCTCTCACCATATGCTGTTTTAGATTTTCATGGTGAGGAATGACTGTATTCCTTGATCGCAAATTCAATGATACGTTGGCAAGTTTCTGCCAGGCATACATTTTGGTTTGAATAGATCTGCAACAACTGTCTCACTAGAGCCAACGTCAGGAAAAATTGGTACTCAGTATGATCAATATTTATAGTGAGATGGGGAGAAGGATGTGCTTCGACCATGACTGCCTTGGATTGCAGTGTCCAAGGCAGTTCTGCATAGATCAAATCCTGTACAGAAAATTCATGCTGATTTAGGAGCAAGTAAAATAAATCCATTTATTCTGACTCCCTCAATGTTTATGGGGAAATTCTCAGACCTCATTTATTCAAAGGCGCTGACATCTCCCATACCACGACGAATCACTTCTGGATGATCACCGGATAAATCTACAATAGAGGTCGTGCTCAAGGTGCCTAAACCGCTATCTACAAAAACATCAATGCGTTTGCCTAGTTGCATTTCAATATCATAAGGATCATCGAGTGGGTCAGTCTGACCCGGTAAAATCAGGGTAGAGGTCAACAACGGTTCACCGAGTTCTTTCAGTAACATCTGACACACCGGATTATTCGGAATGCGTAGACCAATGGTTTTCTTTTTAGGATGCATCAAACGACGTGGAACTTCGCTGGTCGCAGGTAAAATAAAGGTGGTGATGGCCGGTGTATTATTTTTCAGCAAACGGTACATGGCATTGTCCACCTTGGCATAAGTGGCAATATCGGACAAATCACAGCACAGAATCGCATATTGATGCTTTGGGCCCAGACCACGAATTTGCGCAATCCGCTCCATGGCACTCTTGTTCCCAATCTGGCAACCAATCGCATAGGCAGCATCAGTGGGATAGACCACCACATCACCCGCACGGATACGTTCCACTGCCTGACTGATTAAGCGGGGTTGCGGATTGTCTGGGTGTACGCGTAAATGCAGCATAGAGACTACTCCAAGCTTGGGCTGATGGCTTATTATGTGGCGCTCAGGCAAGACCTGGCAATCATAAAAAAGGTAGATTTGTGTAATTTAATCAAGCATTTCACGTATAAATTCATCAGATTGTAAACTTTTGCCACCTCTGATGTAGATACAGATACATTGGATAAAGCGCGCTGCATCACGTGGAAGTTTGGCTGTACCATTAAAATAAGCCTGTACTTGAGCGTAGACATTATCTTTAAAGCTGGCGCCATCACCGCCGTCGCCAGTCAGATTGTCCAAAGAAACCCGGAATTTACGGCCAAAAGCCTGGGCAAACATCCATTCAATTGCCTGTGGCTTGATTTCGACCTGTTCAAACAAAGCCTGCTGTTCGCGGGTACGGCCATCCGGTGCATACCAGTAACCCAGATCAGGTAGCAGGCGGCGTTTGTCTCCGGCAATGGTCCAGTGGCTGATTTCATGCAGAGCACTATTAAAGAAACCATGCGCAAACTGGATCCGGGCAGGACAGTCTACGCTGGCAGGGAAATATTCTGGTTCAAATTCGCCGCGCACTAAAGTGACATTTAAATGGGAAAACCAGTGATTAAAGTGTAAGATGAGCCAGTCCACTTGCTGCGCTTCTGACGATAAATTCGCCCATGGCGAGAGTTGCACTTGTTGTGTTGAACTGTCAGAATCAAGGCTTGGAATTGTGCTAACGAGTGATGAAACATTCACTTCTGTTTGCGGCTGCAACAGATGCATGACTTGAGTTACCCAAATGGTCTGTCGAAATAAGTACAAAATTGTATCTTAATCTTTGACAGAGTACTGATGAATTTGTAGAATTGCCGCCTTAATTATGTCAGCAAATACCTTTCCGGCACAGATTGAGCCGTTTAAATGGGCTGAACAGGGCTTTAAATGGTCAGGTCAACTGCCTTTATCCCGCTTTGTTCGTATCGCTCGTGAAGCTGTTGGATCAATTGATGATCAATTGATTAACATAGACTGTAAGCTATCAATGGATGCCTATCATCGTATTGCATGGCTAGATGGTCACGTTGAAACAAAAGTTCCTATGGAATGCCAGCGTTGTCTGGAAACTGTAGAAATTGAGCTGGTTTCATCGTTCCATTTGGCACTTGTGGATGATGAGTCACTGATAGAGCGCTTGGATGAGGATGCTGATTTCATCGTCCTAGGTGAAAGTGAAGCAACGACCAAAGGTGATTATGATGCACCTGCGACCGCTGATTTACTCGCGCTGATAGAAGATGAACTGTTATTGTTGATGCCGTTGTCGCCTAAACATGAGTTTTGTGAACATAAGCATCAACCTGCCGTAGAAGAAGTGGCTGAAGAAAAACGGGACAACCCGTTTGAAGTTTTGGCTGCTTTGAAGGGTAAACTTAACTAATTTTTGTGTTATACTCTTGTGTATAAGACAATCGAATTTGTTCTGATCCATTTTTTCGATCTTTGTAAGGAGCCATCATGGCCGTTCAGCAAAACCGTAAAAGTCGCTCTCGCCGTGACATGCGCCGTTCACATGACGCTTTAACCGAGAATGCATTAACTGTAGACCAAGCTACTGGCGAGACTCACCGTCGTCACCACGTATCTAAAGATGGTATCTACCGTGGTCGTCAATTATTCGCTAAAGCATCTGCTGAATAATTGGTGATGTATTAAGCGTCAAGCTTAGTAGAAAAAATGGGAGCATTTAGCTCCCTTTTTTTTGTTTTTGATTTTTAGGTGTATCGGTTTTTTGTTGTATTTGGCAATTACCGCCAGCAAAATTACATGCTAAATTGCGCTCCACAATGATTTAGGTGGTCTTATTGGTCAGTCTTCTTGTTAGGATTGAAGAAGCACACCTCTTGAATGAAAGGATTTTATTATGTCTGCTACACCACTCGAACAAGCAGCGCCAGCAACAAAAACTGCATTTGTGTTTCCGGGTCAGGGTTCACAAAAGGCCGGTATGCTGGCTGAGCTTGCAGAACAGTTTGCAAGTATTCGCGAGACATTTGCAGAAGCATCTGAAGCCGTCGGTTTTGATCTGTGGCAGATTGCGCAAAGTGGCGAAGGGCTGGATCAAACCGAATTTACCCAGCCGGTATTGCTGACTGCAAGTATTGCCTTATGGCGCGTGTGGTTGGAATCTGGCGGTGTAGCACCGAAATATCTGGCAGGCCATTCACTGGGTGAATATAGCGCACTGGTCGCATCGGGTGCTTTAAGCCTAGGTGATGCTGCGAAGCTGGTGAACCTGCGCGGTAAACTGATGCAGACGGCTGTACCTCAGGGTGTCGGTGCAATGGCTGCCATTTTGGGTCTGGATGATGCCAAAGTGATTGAGCTGTGTGCACAGGCCACGGCAGCAGGTGAAGGTTCTGTTGAAGCGGCAAACTACAATGCCCAAGGGCAGGTAGTTGTTGCGGGTAATAAAGATCGCGTTGAAGCAGTGATGGCATTGGCCAAAGAAAACGGCGCAAAAGCCATTGCATTGCCAGTATCGGTTCCATCGCATTGTTCATTGATGAAACCTGCGGCTGAGCAGTTTGCTCCGGCATTGGAACAAACCGCCATTGAGCTGCCACGCATTCCTGTATTACAAAATGTGGGCGCGCAAGCGGCAACCAGTGTAGATGAATTGCGTCAGGCGTTGACCGCGCAACTTTATGAGTCAGTACAATGGACTAAAACTTTACAATTCCTTCAAGATGAAGGTGTTGAGTACATCGTAGAATGTGGTCCGGGTAATGTATTGACCAACTTGGCGAAACGCTTGCCGAATATTCAAAAAGCACTTCCACTGGACAGTCAATCCCGTCTGGAAGATGCATTAAATACCGTATTGGCGGCAGAAGGGAAAAGTGCATGACACAGGAACGTAAAGTTGCTCTGGTAACAGGTGCAAGTCGTGGTATTGGTGCTGCGATCGCACAGCAGTTGATTCAAGACGGCTATTTTGTCGTAGGTACTGCAACGTCTGAAGCAGGTGCGGAAAAATTATCTGCACAGTTTGCTGATAATGGCGCTGGAAAAGTACTCGACGTACGTGATGGTGCTGCGATTGATGCGCTGGTAACGGACATCGAACAGAACTATGGTCCAGTCCTTGCGTTGGTCAATAATGCGGGTATTACCAAAGACAATTTGCTGCTGCGTATGTCTGAAGATGACTGGGATGATATTTTAAATATTCACCTGAAAGCAGTTTACCGTTTGTCTAAGCGTGTACTCAAAGGCATGACCAAGGCGCGTTTCGGTCGCATCATCAACATCAGTTCTGTGGTGGCACACTTTGCCAACCCGGGCCAGGCCAACTATTCTGCTGCCAAAGCAGGTATTGAAGCATTTAGCCGTAGCCTTGCCAAAGAAATGGGTAGCCGTCAGATTGCCGTAAACTCGGTAGCACCAGGTTTTATTGCGACTGAAATGACTGAGCAGTTAAGCGAAGAAACTCGTAAAAAAATGACTGAACAGGTGGCGTTAAACCGTTTAGGTGATCCGCAGGATATCGCAAATGCCGTAAGTTTCCTGGCTTCAGATAAAGCCAGTTACATTACTGGTACAGTTATGCATGTAAATGGGGGCTTATACATGAGCTAAGCTCAAGTATAAACTTTCCAAATTTTTTAGATTCAATTAAACTAACGGCATTAAAAACGCCACAAGCAATGAGGAGAATTCCTGTGAGCGATATCGAACAACGTGTTAAGCAAGCAGTTGCAGAACAACTTGGTATCAAAATCGAAGAGATTAAAAACGAAGCGTCTTTCATGGATGACTTAGGTGCAGATTCTCTAGATCTAGTTGAACTTGTTATGTCTTTCGAAAATGATTTCGACATCACGATTCCTGATGAAGATTCTAACGAAATCACAACTGTTCAATCTGCAATTGACTACGTTTCTAAGAAACTAGGTTAATCGCCGATTTCAGCTTTGCTGAACATAAAAACCACCCTCGAGGTGGTTTTTTTGTGTCTGCCTTTCACATGAATGGAGGTTTTACAATCCATTACCTTTCTATCACCAATGACTAACTATCTTTATAGAGTTTTCATTATAAAAATAAGAGTGATGTGACATTAACAACAAGAATGGAGTCCGCTATGGGTCTTTTTGATTTTGTAAAAGGTATCGGTAAGAAGAATACAGCTGCTGCGGAACCACAGGCTGCACCTACAACGACAACGCCGGCTGCAGCACAACCTGCAGAGCCCTCTGCTCAGGAAGTGGCAAATAAATTACTCGGCCATGTGAAAAGTCTGGGCCTTCCGATCACTGGCTTATCCATTAGTTATAATTCCGCTTCGGATCTGGCGACGGTCAGAGGTCAGGTACAAAGCCAGGCCGATCGTGAAAAGATTGTTTTGGCCGTGGGTAATATTGATCATGTGGCCAAAGTGGATGATCAGCTTACGGTAAGCAGTCCTGAGCCGGAAAGTAAGTTCTACACGGTGAAATCAGGTGACAGTCTGTCAAAAATCTCAAAAGAATTTTATGGTGATGCCAATCAGTATAATAAGATTTTTGAAGCTAATCGTCCCTTGCTCAAAGATGCAGATGATATTTTCCCGGGACAGGTACTCCGCATTCCTGCTTAAGGTTTAATAAGTTCAATCAATGTTCGATCTCAAAGCCCCGTTTGGGGCTTTGTTGTTTTTGCCCGTAGCTTTAAAAAGCCATCATTACTAAATACCCAAGTCCAGATATAAACTTTCTTTAACTTCTTCCATCACCACATAACTGTGCGAGGAGGCAGAAGCGGGCAGTTTTTTCAGTAAATCTCCCAACAAACGGCGATAAGCACTCATTTCCTTTAAGCGCGCTTTGACCAGATAATCAAAATCACCGGAAATTAAATGGCATTCCAGAACTTCCGGAATTTCAGTCAGATTACGTGCCACCTGATCAAAGACATCTCCTGATTTGGCGGAGAGCTTGATTTCCAGAAAAACCAGCAGGTTGCGCTCCAGCATTTCCGGATTTAAACGGGCGTAATAGCCCATGATGATGCCTTCGCGCTCCAGCCGTTTTACCCGTTCTGAACAGGGCGTGGTCGATAGATTGACGCGTGCTGCAAGTTCGCTAATGGCAATCCGGCCATCGCGTTGCAGGATATCCAGAATCATGCGGTCAATGCGGTCTAATTTGCGCATTAATATTTCCCTCTTTTTTTTAATTCTGCCCGAAAAAATATTTATTTCACTGAATATACAGTCTGAATATAGTGAATTTAACTATTAAAGCAAAAATATACTAGTGAAATAAACTGAAAAGATGTTTGAGGGTTAAGGTAATGCGCGTATTAGTTTTGGGTAGTGGTGTGATTGGTGTGGCAAGCGCTTACTATCTGGCGCAGCAGGGAGCAACCGTGACTGTGCTGGATCGTCAGGCAGGTCCGGCGCAAGAAACCAGCTTCGGTAATGCTGGGCAGATTTCTCCAGGATACTCGACCCCTTGGGCCGCACCAGGTATTCCGTTTAAGGCAGTCAAATGGATGTTTCAGCATCATGCACCGTTGGCGATTAATGTCGATGGCAGCTTGTGGCAATTGCAGTGGATGGCACAAATGCTGAAAAACTGTAATGCCCAGCATTATGCAGTCAATAAAGAACGGATGGTGCGTGTGGCTGAATACAGCCGTGACTGTTTGCGTAATTTGCGCCGGGATATTGGCATCTCTTATGAGAACCGCGCGAAAGGTACTTTGCAGATTTTCCGTAAAGATACGCAGCTGGATGCGGTTCAGCGCGATATCGAGGTTCTGAAAGAAACTGGAGTTGAATTTGAACTGTTGGACCGCGATGGGCTGGCGCGTGTAGAACCAGCATTGGCACAGGCAAAAGACAAACTGGTGGGTGGTCTGCATTTACCGAATGATGAAACAGGTGACTGCTATCTGTTTACCAATGCCCTAGCAGAACATGCCAAAGGGATGGGTGTAGAGTTCAAGTTCAATCAAAACGTTGAAAAACTGATTGTAGAAGGTGATCAGATCAAAGGTGTTCTGGTGAATGGTCAGGTGCTCACGGCAGATAAATATGTGCTGGCCTTTGGTAGTTATTCACGTGATTTCCTTAAACCGCTTGAACTGAATTTACCGGTATATCCGGTGAAAGGTTATTCATTGACCATTCCTATTCTAGATTCAGCCTTCGCTCCGCAATCTACCGTGCTGGATGAAACCTATAAAATTGCGATTACCCGTTTTGACCAGCGTATTCGCGTCGGTGGTATGGCAGAACTGAGTGGTTTTAACCTGGGTCTGAATGAAGATCGTCGCGGCACGCTGGAAATGGTGACCCGTGATTTATTCCCAGGGGGTGACATGAATCAGGCCAGCTTCTGGACAGGCCTGCGTCCAATGACCCCGGACAGTACGCCAATTATTGGAAAAACCCGTTTTAAAAATCTGTTCCTGAATACCGGACATGGCACGCTGGGCTGGACCATGGCTTGTGGTTCAGGAAAATTAATCAGCGATCTGGTCTTGGCCCGTGATCCTGAAATCAGCACCGAAGGTCTGTCATTGGCGCGCTATCACCAAGCGGCCTAAGGCCATCTGAGGCGGAATATTCAAGGAGGAATGTATGCCACGTCCCATTACTGCGATCATTCATCAACAGGCGCTTGCGCATAATTTAAGTGTGGCGCGCCAATGTATGCCCAATAGTCAGGTATTTGCCGTGGTCAAGGCCAATGCCTATGGGCACGGGATTGAACGTGTCTATGCTGGACTTGAAGGTGCAGACGGTTTTGCCTTTCTGGATATTGAAGAGGGCGCGCGGCTACGTGCGCTGGGATGCAAGAAGCCGCTAATGTTGCTCGAAGGTATTTTCGCTTTTGAGGATTTATTTGCATGTGTGAAGCATGAAATGAGCTTTGCCATTCATTCCCGACATCAAGTGCAATGGCTGAAACAGTTTGCCAAAATAGCGCCGGATGCACAGTTTGATGTGTATTTGAAAATGAACAGCGGCATGAACCGTCTGGGTTTCGAGCCGCAGCAATATGCAGAGATCTGGCAGGAACTGCATCAGCTGAATAATGTGCGTTCAATCACGCATATGACCCATTTCTCCGATGCGGATGGTCAGCGTTTTGGGCAGGACGGAATTCAGCATCAAAACCTGATTTTTAGCCAGACCATTCAGGGACTTGAGGGTAAAACCTCACTCAGCAATAGTGCAGCCATTCTGCGGCATCATCAAACCCTTCATTCCGATATTGTACGTAGCGGCATCATGCTGTATGGCAGTTCACCAGATTATCCAACACACACGATTCAAGACTGGAATCTGCAACCGAGCATGAGCTTACGCAGTGAAATTATCGCCATTCAAATGATCCAGTCAGGTCAGAGCATTGGCTATGGTTCCAAATTTATTGCCACGCAGGAAATGCGGATCGGGATTGTGGCCTGTGGTTATGCGGATGGTTATCAACGACTATCGACAACCGGTACGCCTGTGCTGGTCGATTCAATGAAAACGCACACATTGGGTCGAATCAGTATGGATATGCTGGCCGTAGATCTGACTGCACTGCCGCAGGCGAATGTGGGGAGTGAAGTGGTACTTTGGGGGCAATCTTCCCAAGGTGTAATTCTGCCGATTGATGAAGTGGCGGCCAGTTCAGGCACCATTGGCTATGAGTTGATGTGTGCGGTGACCGCTCGGGTGAATTTCCAGATTGACGCTTAAATTTTTAATTTAAATTTTATTGAAACATCCCAAACAAGGAAGATCAGCATGACACAGGACAATACAGCCATTCAGCGACTCAACAGCAATCAAATCATGAGTGCGGTGACGATTCATCATCAAACTGTCTATCTATCAGGTCAGGTGCCGAATAGCACGGATCTGGATGTACGCGGACAAACACTGGAAGTCTTTGCAAAAATTGAGGAATTGCTCGCATTGGCAAATACCGATAAAAGCCAGCTGCTTTCTGCACAATTATTTGTCAAGCATCTAGATGATTTTGCTACCGTAAACCAGCTTTGGGTGGAATGGTTACGAGGTCATGGTACGCCGGCACGTGCTACGATTCAGGCAGATTTGGTCAATCCGGACTGGCTGATTGAAATTGCAGTTATTGCAGCTCAAGCTTAATTGAATTTTTGATATTGAAATCTCCCATGCAATGATTTAAGTCGTTTTAGTGCAGTAAATCTCACTGAACAGCGCAGTAAAAAGTATGAAAATGTCATAATAAGCGTTCGAGGACTGAACGTTGTAAATTCAGCTTGATGCTGTTGTAAAGATTAAAAAGGATGTAAAAATGAAAACCACCCCGGGCACAGAAGACGTAAAATCGTCGCCGCATGAGTTGCAACGAAAACTCTCTAACCGACATTTGCAGTTAATCGCCATTGGTGGCTGTATCGGTACCGGCCTGTTTATGGGATCGGGAAAAACCATCTCCCTGGCAGGTCCTTCAATTTTGATCATTTATATGATCATTGGTGGCATGTTCTTCTTCCTGATGCGTGCGTTGGGTGAAATGCTGCTGTCCAATCTGCATTACAAATCCTTTATTGATATGGCCCATGACCTGATCGGGCCGGGTGCTGGCTATTATATTGGTTGGTCATACTGGCTGGGTTGGGTGCTGGTAGGGATTGCCGATCTCGCGGCGATTATTAACTACTTGAGTTTCTGGCTGCCCGAAGGCATGGCTTTTACCCCGATGGGGCAGGCGATGATTAGTGTGGGTTGTGTGCTGTTTATTCTCGCGATTAACCTGGTGACGGTCAAACTGTTTGGTGAGATTGAATTCTGGTTTGCACTAATCAAGATTTTAGCCATCCTTGGTTTGATCTTTGTCGGTGGTTATATGGTGTTTAGCGGCTTTCAGGCACCGAGTGGCGCCGTCGCCAGCTTTAGTAATGTCTGGGCACATGGTGGTTTATTTCCCAAAGGCTTTACCGGTTTTCTGGCAGGTTTCCAGATTGCCATGTTTGCCTTTGTGGGGGTGGAACTGCTCGGCACCATGGCGGCAGAAACCAAAGATCCGGAAAAGAACTTACCCAAAGCAGTTAATGCCATTCCTACGCGGATCATTCTGTTCTATGTATTGTCATTGCTGATGATCATGTCGGTCACACCGTGGCATCTGATTCCTGCGGATCAAAGTCCATTTGTAAGTTTATTTCTGTATGCCGGTATTCCAACTTCAGCGATTATCATGAACCTGGTGGTATTGTCGTCAGTGATGTCCTCTATGAACAGTGGCGTATTCTCGACCAGTCGTATGTTGTTTGGTCTGGCACGTGATGGACAGGCGCCTCAAGCTTTAGCGCGGTTATCTAGTCGGGCAGTACCAGCCACAGGGTTGTTTTTCTCCTGTGCTTTTATTATGTTGGGGGCAGCATTTCAGTATTTTGTACCAAACACCATGGAAGCTTTTACTCTGGCAAGTTCGCTGTGTGTGATCCTGTTTATTAGTATCTGGAGCATCATTATGGTGTGCTACATCCGTTACCGTAAGCAGCAACCGCAAAAGTATGCCGCCTCGACCTTTAAAATGCCGGGTGGAGTGTGGATGTCTTATGTGGTATTGGCATTCCTGTTATTCGCCTTGATTATTTTAAGTCTGGAACCCGATACCTTAAAGGCTCTGATGATCAGTCCTTTATGGTTAATTATTCTGGCAGTGACCTATCGTTTGCTGTATAAGCCGCGTATGCGTCAGCGTGGTAATCCTTAAATATTCAGACATAAAAAAATCCCCGACTGATCGGGGATTTTTTTATTGTGCAGGTGAATTAGAAAGTAGGTTTAACTACGACTAAAATCACCACTGCAAATAAGATCAGGGTTGGCATCTCATTAAAATAACGCCAAAACTTGTGTGACTTGTAATGTGCATTATCAATCAGCTTCTTGCGGTAATAACCACACACCAGATGGTAAATCACCAATAAGCCGACCAGGCCGACTTTAAGGTAAAACCATAAGGCTTCATGATAGTGACGCGTTGCATCACCCCAATCCACCAGAAAGTGCGCTGTAATCAAGGTAGCCAGCATGGCTGGCCACATGATGCCACGGTACAGCTTGCGTTCCATGACTTCAAAGCGTTGATGACTGACGGCATCTTCGCTCATGGCATGATAAACATATAACCGTGGCAAGTAGAACAAAGCCGCGAACCAGCAAACCACCGCAATAATATGTAATGCTTTTACCCACAAGAAAGCATCAGAAGGAGCATCCATCAAGTCACCCTAAATTGGGCAGCTTAGCCTTCCCACTTTTTGAAAATGAGACAAGCATTTACGCCGCCGAAACCGAAACTGTTACTCATCACAGTATTCAATTTTGCGTCACGTTTTTCAAGCACGATATCAAACGGTTTCGCGCCTTCATCCAGCTCGGTCACGTTGATGTTTGGCGCAATAAAGTCATTTTGCATCATCAGAACTGAATAAATCGCTTCCTGAACACCAGCAGCACCCAGACTGTGACCTGTCATTGACTTGGTTGAGCTGAGTGGAGGAACCTGACCTTCACCAAAAGCACGTTCCATTGCTTTAAGTTCTGTGATGTCACCCGCTGGAGTAGAAGTACCATGCGTATTTACATAGTCAATTTTATTGACACCGTGTTGTTTTGCTTCTTCTAAAGCCATTAGTACGCAACGCGTTGCACCTTCACCAGATGGTGCAACCATGTCGGCACCATCCGAGTTGGCTGCATAGCCTACGACTTCGGCAAGAATGTTGGCACCACGCGCTTGCGCATGTTCCAAAGACTCAAGAATCACGAAACCACCACCACCGGCAATCACGAAACCGTCACGGTCTGCAGAATAAGGGCGTGATGCTGTTTCAGGGCTGTCATTGTATTTAGAGCAAAGTGCGCCCATCGCATCAAACAACAAGCTTTGTGACCAGTGATCTTCTTCACCGCCACCCGCCAGCATCAAATCTTGTTTACCGAGTTGAATCAGGTTGTAAGCATAACCAATCGCATCGGCAGAGGTTGCACATGCACTGGTAATGGTATGTGCCACGCCTTGTAATTTGAATGCAACGCCAACGTTAGCCGTAATGGTGTTGGTCATATTACGTGGTACAAAGAAAGGACCGACTTTACGTGCACCTTTGGTTTGCAATAATTCGTTCATTTCAATAACGGAAGCAGTTGAACCGCCACCTGAACCACCCGCAATACCATAGCGTGGGTTGCCAGCTAGATCTTCAACTTTTAAACCTGCATGTTCAACTGCAGCAAGGGCTGAGTTATATGCATACATCGCACATACGCCCATAAAGCGTTTCAGTTTTCGGTCGATCCCGTCGAAATCCTGCTCGGCTGCAGCACTAACATGACTTTTGAAATTGAGTTCAGCATAAGTCGGATTAAAACGTGTTCCTGAAATCCCGTTTTGTAAAGAATGGTTTACATCCTCTAATGTATTACCAATACATGAGTTAATACCCATGCCAGTGATGACAACACGTTTCATCTACAGATCCTTATAGTTTGCTCTATGCTCAGCGCAGATATCTGGGTTTTAAAATCGCCCAATCCAGCGCTTAGCCTTATTTCATGATGGGGAACATGATAGCAGAAAGACTTTTGAAATCTTATGGCAAATGTTATGCCGTGTGACAGTCGGTTGAGTTTGTGAGTCGGCGTGTAGGGGTTTTACTAAATGAAACAGAATAAAGTTGAGATAAACGCTGACTACACCTAGTATTTATACCAAATACAAGCACATGAATGCTGAGGTAAAAAATGGTAAATGCTAATAATAAACAATCTAATGGTCTGATTTCGAATGCCTTTGGAGTGGCGAAAAAGTTCAGTTCAACCGGATTGGATTTATTGAATCATGTTGCGCCCGATTCGGTGACTAAAGCGCTGAAGCCTTCCAGCTCCGATCAGGTAATTGACGGTTCGGCGAAGACGAAAAGCGCTTTTTCAGCTAAAAAATATGATAATCCTCAGCAAATGCTTCGTGAGCATCTTCCAAATGTGTCTCGTCAACTTCTCGGGCGCCGCTTTAATACCGTGAATAATGTCGCGCATTTTGTTTCTCCAGACTTAACCGAAAAAGTGTCTAACTACTTTTATGAGCGTCTGAATCAATTTAGTAATCAAACCAGTTCGGTTGATGCCATTCTGAATGAAGCTGGAGCGAAAGATTTAGAAGAATTGACTCAGGACGTCGACCGATCCAAGCGAATTTCACAGGCTTTAGGTGAACAAAACAAATGGATTGCGACGGTTCAGGGTGCAGTGAGTGGTGCTTCAGGGGTGCTTGGCACCGCGATTGATATTCCCGCTTCTTTACTGATGGCGTTGCGTACCATTTATCAAGTCGGTCGCTCTTATGGTTTTGACCTGAGCAAAGAAGATGATCAGGAAATCGTCCAGCATATCTTTAGACAGATCGACCTGAGCCTGATTGCAGAAAAGCAAACCTTGTTATTGGGTTTAAAAGCGTTAAGTAATACCCTTAAAACTCATGATATCTCCCAGCTACAAGCCATGCTAGGTTCTGATAATGATGTCAGCGCTATCAAACAATGGCTAAGTCGTCATGAGGGAGAGGCTAAATGGGAATGGATGAATCATCTGCCAAAAATTTCGATTCTGGAGCGATTAACCAAACTAACGCCTCTGGCAAGTGCAGGTATTGGTGCAGTATATAGCCACCGTTTTGTCGAGGATGTAAATCAGAAAGCTCAAGAAGCATTCTCACATGCACGCCAATACCTAGTTCAGCATCAGGATTCGCAATTGTCTCCTTATGCTGCCTATGAAAAAGCAGTCAGTTTGTTACAACAGGCAACTCCGAAACTCCTAAATGGTGCCTCTCACGACGTTGAGCCTGCGAAAGATAAGCCGATCATGGATAAAGATATTGCGATTGAGGGCAATAACACGATTACCCAAGTCAAGCTGGTCAAAAAAGAGCAGAATGATCTAAGCTCTGAAGAAGCAGAAGTGAAGAAAGATGAAAAGGTGAGTGAAGGGCTGGAAGCGCTTAACGATGAGTTGGTTGAACCTACGGTAGATAAGCAGTCGCAACAACCCGCTTTAACCAAAACTTCATTTGATCCGGAAATCGAAGCTGAACTGCATCCAGAAGCTGCTGACGAGGCAGAAGCTGCTACAGAGACTTCACAGCAGGGCGTAGACGATCAAGAAAATTCGAAAACTGAATCTGAAGCTCAAGATGTGACTAAAAAAGTCAGTAAAAATTCAAAAAAATAAGCGAATTTTGAAGGTAAATAAAAGCAGGCAAATGTCGTGAGAAACGGTATTTGCTTGGCTTGAGTAGGTTGACCAATTTTGCATCTTGAATTACAATTGCATGCCCTCAAAAAGTAGTAGTTTTTTGGGGCTTTTTATTAACGGGAGAATTGCCAAATGGCAACAACAAATCAGTTGATCCGCAAGGGTCGTACGACTTTAGTTGAAAAATCTAAAGTTCCTGCGTTGAAGGCTTGTCCACAGCGCCGTGGTGTTTGTACACGTGTTTACACAACTACACCTAAAAAACCTAACTCAGCAATGCGTAAAGTTTGCCGTGTTCGCTTAACTTCAGGTTTCGAAGTTTCTAGCTACATCGGTGGTGAAGGCCATAACCTACAAGAGCACAGTGTTGTTCTTATCCGTGGTGGTCGTGTTAAAGACTTACCAGGTGTACGTTACCATACCGTTCGTGGTTCTTTAGACTGTGCTGGTGTTAAAGATCGTAACCAGTCTCGTTCTAAATACGGTACTAAACGTCCTAAGAAATAATTCGTTAAGAATTAAATTTTAAGAACGTAGAACCGCAATCCTTTATCGTCTCGCTTGTCTGATTTCTGCATTAATTTTGTGAAAATTCCAAGCGACGTATAGTAAGGCCAGCGAGTAGTACATGACACTTTGTACTCATGCTGGATAAACCTGAAGTGTCATCTTTATAGGTAGTTTAAAATGCCAAGACGTCGCGTAGTCGCTGCTCGTGAAATCCTTCCGGATCCTAAGTTCAGCAGCCAAACAATCGCTAAATTCATGAACCACGTAATGCAAGATGGTAAAAAATCTATTGCTGAAAGTATCGTTTACGGTGCTTTAGACCGCGTTCAAGAAAAATCTAAAGTAGACCCAGTTGAATTTTTCGAGACTACTCTTGAAAAAGTTCGTCCTATGGTCGAAGTAAAAGCACGCCGTGTTGGTGGTGCTACATACCAAGTTCCTATGGAAGTACGCCCATCCCGTCGTACTGCTCTAGCGATGCGTTGGTTAGTAGATGCTGCTGCTAAGCGTTCTGAAAAAACTATGGCTTTACGTCTTGCTGGCGAGTTGCTTGATGCATCTGAAGGCAAAGGCGCTGCGGTTAAGAAACGTGAAGATGTGCACCGTATGGCTGAAGCCAACAAAGCATTCTCTCACTACCGTTTCTAAGCAGATAAAACAGGCCCTATTCAGGAGGGTGATAAGACCGTCATGGTTTTGTCACCAAAGCGCTTTAAGTTGCTATGCAGCTTAAAGCGTCCTGTTTTAAACAACAAAATTTAGGAATGCTAGAAATCATGGCACGTCAAACCCCAATTTCTCGTTATCGTAACATTGGTATTTCTGCGCACATTGATGCGGGTAAAACCACAACTACAGAACGTATTCTGTTCTACACAGGTGTATCTCACAAAATTGGTGAAGTACACGATGGTGCAGCAACAATGGACTGGATGGAGCAAGAGCAAGAACGTGGTATTACCATTACTTCTGCTGCTACGACTACATTCTGGTCAGGTATGTCTAAACAGTTCCCTGAACACCGTATCAACGTAATTGATACACCGGGACACGTTGACTTCACAATTGAAGTTGAACGTTCTATGCGTGTTCTTGATGGTGCGTGTATGGTTTACTGTGCTGTAGGTGGTGTACAACCTCAGTCTGAAACTGTATGGCGTCAAGCGAACAAATACCAAGTGCCTCGTTTAGCATTCGTGAACAAGATGGACCGTACTGGTGCCAACTTCTTCCGTGTTGTTGAACAAATGAAAACACGTTTAGGTGCATCTCCAGTACCTGTAGTAATCCCTGTTGGCGCTGAAGAAAACTTCCAAGGCGTAATCGACTTGATCGAAATGAAAGCGATCATTTGGGACGAAGCTTCACAAGGTATGAAGTTTGAATACGGTGAAATCCCGGCTGAACTTCAAGAAACTGCTGAAGAATGGCGTACAAACATGGTTGAAGCTGCTGCTGAAGCTTCTGAAGAGTTAATGGATGAATACCTGAACAATGGCGATTTGACTAAAGAACAAATCGTTGCTGGTCTACGTGTCCAAACTTTGGCTTGTCAAATTCAACCAATGCTTTGTGGTACAGCATTCAAAAACAAAGGTGTTCAACGTATGTTGGACGCAGTAATTGAATTCTTACCGTCGCCTACAGAAGTTAAAGCGATTGAAGGTGTTCTTGACGATAAGGCTGAAACTAAAGCGATTCGTGAAGCATCTGACGAAGCTCCGTTCTCTGCACTTGCGTTCAAAATCATGAACGACAAATTCGTAGGTAACTTAACTTTCGTACGTGTTTACTCTGGTGTTCTTAAACAAGGTGATTCTGTTTATAACCCAGTTAAATCTAAACGTGAACGTATCGGCCGTATCGTGCAAATGCACGCGAACGATCGTCAAGACGTTGAAGAAATTCGTGCGGGTGATATCGCTGCGTGTGTAGGTCTTAAAGACGTAACTACAGGTGATACACTTTGTGATGAGAAAAATGTCATCACACTTGAGCGTATGGAATTCCCAGAGCCAGTAATTGCATTGGCTGTTGAACCAAAAACTAAAGCTGACCAAGAAAAAATGTCAATTGCTTTAGGTCGTTTGGCTAAGGAAGATCCATCATTCCGCGTTCGTACTGATGAAGAGTCAGGTCAAACAATCATCGCTGGTATGGGTGAACTTCACCTTGACATTATTGTTGACCGTATGAAGCGTGAATTCGGTGTTGAAGCAAACATTGGTAAACCAATGGTTTCTTACCGTGAAACGATCAAAAAGTCAGTTGAGCAAGAAGGTAAATTCGTTCGTCAAACTGGTGGTAAAGGTAAATTTGGTCACGTATACGTACGTTTAGAGCCAATGGATGCTGATGCTGGTAAAGACTACGAGTTCGTTGAAGAAGTTGTTGGTGGTGTAGTTCCTAAAGAATTCTTCGGTGCTGTGGATAAAGGTATCCAAGAGCGTATGAAGAATGGTGTCCTTGCTGGTTACCCAGTTGTAGGCATCAAAGCTACATTGTTTGACGGTTCTTACCACGATGTCGATTCGGACGAATTATCGTTCAAGATGGCTGGTTCTTATGCCTTCCGTGACGGTTTCATGAAAGCAGATCCTGTTCTTCTTGAACCTATCATGAAAGTTGAAGTAGAAACTCCAGAAGACTACATGGGCGATATCATGGGTGACTTAAACCGTCGTCGTGGTATGGTTCAAGGTATGGATGACTTGCCTGGCGGTACTAAAGCAATTAAAGCTGAAGTTCCACTTGCAGAGATGTTTGGTTACGCGACTCAAATGCGTTCTATGTCTCAAGGCCGTGCAACATACTCTATGGAATTTGCTAAATATGCTGAAACTCCACGTAACGTGGCTGAAGGCATCATTTCTAAATTCCAGTCTGGCGGTAAAAAAGGTGACGACGAGTAATCTTTCGATTACTATAAGCCCAAACTAATTCATAGTTAAAAACCAAGTGCTCATGCAGTAATCCTGCATGAGTAGTTTAAAAAGGAAGATCTCATGGCTAAGGCTAAGTTTGAACGTAATAAGCCACACGTTAACGTGGGCACAATTGGTCACGTTGACCATGGTAAAACAACTTTAACAGCTGCAATTGCAACTGTATGTGCGAAGAAATTCGGTGGCGAAGCGAAAGACTATGCTGCAATCGACTCTGCACCAGAAGAAAAAGCACGTGGTATTACAATTAATACTTCACACGTAGAATACGATTCCCCAACTCGTCACTACGCTCACGTAGATTGCCCGGGCCACGCCGATTATGTTAAAAACATGATTACTGGTGCTGCTCAGATGGATGGCGCGATCCTTGTATGTGCTGCGACTGATGGTCCTATGCCACAGACTCGTGAACACATCCTGCTTTCTCGTCAGGTAGGTGTACCTTACATCGTTGTATTCTTGAACAAATGCGACCTTGTAGATGATGAAGAGCTTCTTGAGCTAGTTGAAATGGAAGTTCGTGAACTTCTTTCTACTTACGATTTCCCGGGTGATGACACTCCAGTGATCCGTGGTTCTGCTCTTCTTGCGCTTAACGGTGATGACAGCCAATACGGCGAGCCAGCGGTAGTTGCGCTTGTTGAAGCACTTGACTCTTACATTCCAGAGCCAGAGCGTGCAATTGACCTTCCATTCCTTATGCCGATTGAAGACGTATTCTCAATCTCTGGTCGTGGTACAGTAGTAACTGGCCGTGTAGAGACTGGTATCGTTAAAGTAGGCGAGTCTGTAGAAATCGTTGGTATCCGTGATACTCAAACTACTACAGTAACTGGCGTAGAAATGTTCCGTAAACTTCTTGACGAAGGTCGTGCGGGCGAGAACTGTGGTGTTCTTCTTCGTGGTACTAAGCGTGAAGACGTACAACGTGGTCAAGTATTGACTAAACCAGGTGCGATCAAGCCACATACTAAATTCGATGCAGAAGTATACGTACTTTCTAAAGAAGAAGGTGGTCGTCACACTCCATTCCTTAACGGTTACCGTCCACAGTTCTACTTCCGTACTACGGACGTAACTGGTGCGATCGCGCTTAAAGAAGGCGTGGAAATGGTTATGCCTGGTGACAACGTTGAGATGTCAGTAGAGCTAATCCACCCGATCGCAATGGACCCAGGTCTACGTTTTGCGATCCGTGAAGGCGGCCGTACAGTTGGTGCTGGTGTAGTTGCTAAAGTAACTGCATAATCGCTGATTGTGTAAGAAAAGCGCCTCTTTGAGGCGCTTTTTTTTGATCTAAACTTTTATAAAACTAAGAACAAATTGTCTGACAATGATTTTAAAAGCTGTCCTTATCTGATATCGGCTTGACCTAAACTGCACTTATGTAAAAAAAATTACCACGTAATATACAGATAAGAATATGAATATTACATTCTCGGGTCTGGATTGGCCTGATGGGAGTGGTCACATGAATGCGAAAGTAAATATTACCAATCGTGCGGGTGCTAGTTTTCCAGTTCGTCGCATGAACTTTGATTTTGATGCTGTGCCGGAATATTGGATGAATGGTTCAGCAGGTCTTACTCATTTTATGACGGCATTATCTGCGCTATTTCCAGCAGGTGAAAAGTTTTTTATAGATTCAGTCCGTGCGGTGCGTAAACATCCTGCAATTGCCAATAATGAAGCATTACAAAAAGAAATTTCCGCTTTTATTGGTCAGGAAGCGATGCATACTCACGAGCATATCGGCTTTAATGCATCTGCGCAAAAACATGGGCATGATGTCGAGACGCTTGATCGTTATACCGATAAAGTCATTCAAACGACACGTAAAGTCATGGCTAAACTGGGTAAGCCTGTGGGAATTACCCAAGAAATGGTAGATTTGACTGCAACCACGGCACTTGAGCATTTCACTGCAACCATTGCCTCACAGCTTTTGACCAATAGTCACATTCAGGAATTGATGACAGATGAAACCATGAAAACCATGTGGTTATGGCACGCCATCGAGGAAAATGAACATAAGGCAGTGGCTTATGATGTCTTCGAAGGGGTTTTTGGCAAAGGATTAAAAGCCTATGCACTGCGTACTTCATCCTTGGTCATCGCAATGGCAACCTTATTTGTGGTGCAAAGCTATTTCCTTGCCCGTTTGCTCAAACAGGATCAGCAGCTCAATTTTGAGTCCTTAAAAGCCATTTATACCTATGCCTATAGTCCTTCTAAAGGTGTCATTACGGGTATGGCGAAAGAAATGCTGATGTATTTTAAACCGGGATTCCATCCGAATGATCATCATACACATCAACTGTTGGCGACCTGGAAAGCCAAATTGGGTTTGTGACAGAACTGAAGATTGGAGAGCGACTTAAATCGCTCTTTTTTTTGCTCGATTTTTTGCATGAACTTTCTATAATGCGGAGGTTGATTCTATATAAGATGAACGAAGATGATTCGTTTAATGAAAGCAGCGGATGTAGAAGTCGTTGCAAAGATTGAGAGATCGGTTCAATCACACCCCTGGACTTTCAAACAGTTCGAAGATGCTGTAACAGCTTATCAAAGTACCGTGATTGAAGTGCAAGGGCAGGTGGCCGGATTTTGTATTTTACAACCGGTGCTAGATGAAGCCAATTTATTGCTGATGGCGATTGATCCGGCACAGCAAGGTCAGGGCTTGGGCTATCAGTTGCTGGAGGCTTCAGTGGTGATGCTAAAAAACAATCCGGTACAGATTTTCCTGGAAGTGCGCGAGAGTAATCAGGCTGCGATCAAGCTATATGAAAAATCAGGCTTTCATCAGATTGATCTGCGTAAGAACTATTATCCAAATGCCAACGGAAGCCGTGAACATGCCATCATTATGGTGAAAGCATGTACGGATGATTTTGCTAGTCTATTTAAATAATACAAACTGACGACCTTATTTAATAATCTGGTGATTCCATCCGCTGGGTAAGGTCGTCATTAATGAGTTTCCCAGGTGCTGAATCTCCGTGGCACTTAGGGCATGATTTAAGCGTCGCCATTGTCCATCGATCAAGAGTTCCAGTGGCAGATACTGAGATTTGTAATTCATTTTGCTAGAATGCGGCACCCAATATCCCAGATAGATAAATTGTAAGCCCAGCTTTTGTGCATGTTCAATCTGTTTCAAGATTGCAAAAGCACCAAGTGAGCGGCGATTTTCATCTGGGTCAAAGAAGGTATAGACGGCAGAAATGCCATCATCCAGCAAGTCACAGGTTGAAACACTGATTAGACGCTCATCTTGCCATAATTCTAGAAAGAAGCTGTCGGCACAGCTTTGTAATAAAAATTTTTCGAACTGATCCCGAGTGGGTGGGAACATGTCGCCATCTGAGTGGCGTTCATTAATATAGCGTTCATACAGCGCATAATGTAGATCACCGGCGTGCTCTGGACTGGTAATTTTCATCACCAGATCCTGATTCCGTTTCCAGGCTTTTTTTTGTGAACTGTTCATGCGGAATTCAGCAACGGGTACACGCGAAGACAGACATTGACGACACAGATGACATTCGGGTCGATAGACGAAATCACCACTGCGGCGGAAACCGGTACGTGAGAGTTCTGATAAAGTTACTACATCAATTCGATGTGCAGGATCCAGAAAAACCATGCGCGCCGACTTGTTGGGCAAATAGCTACAATCATGCGGCGGCGTAATATAATACTGTAAATCGTTCAGTAGGGCCTTTGGCTGATAAGAGTTCATAACAACTACCCTCTGTTATTTTCATTCACTTAAGCGCGCGTTTTGCGCTATTGTTTTACTTGAAAATACACCTTCCTGATACTTTTTCCAATCGATAGCAGGCTTTTTTACAATATCTTGTAAAGAATTAAGATAAGCTTGGCGAGAAAGTGTACAGGCACCCAGGCTTAAAAGATGATCGTTGACCAGTTGGCAGTCGATCCAGGGTAGTTTATTTTCCTGTCCAATCAGCATTAAAGTATAGAAAGCCATTTTAGAAACATCGGTTTGCGTACTAAACATGGATTCACCAAAACAGCCTTGACCGATGGTCACACCATAAAGTCCACCGACGACGCGATCTTCATCCCAGACCTCAATGCTATAACCATATCCTGCGTCGAACATGTCACAATAGCCTGCGATAATATCTTCACTGATCCAGGTGTCGTCTGCATAAGCACGCGGCAATGAACAGGAACGAATCACCCTTTCAAAAGCATGATTGATTGTAATTTTATAGTCCTGCTTTTTCATATTGCGTAGCAGGGATTTGCTTGGATGATAATCTTCGGGGCGAATAATGCAGCGTGGTTCCGGACTCCACCAGCAAATTGGATCACCTTCTGAAAACCATGGAAATAATCCATGTGTATAGGCTTCATAAAGTGTAGAAGGGGAGAGGTCGGCACCAATACAAATCAGTCCTTCACCTTCAGGATCAACCTCGACCGGATTGGGAAAAATGAATTCTGAGGGAGGAAGTAAAGACATGGCAGACCCGACATAAATCTATAGATAAATCATCATCTCATTCTAGCAATAAAAAAGCCGCCCATAATGGACGGCTTTTTTATTCTTGCTGCTTAGTCTAGTTTGCCCATCGCATCAAGATATTTTTCCGCATCAAGCGCAGCCATACAGCCTGAACCCGCAGAAGTAATGGCCTGACGGTAAATGCTGTCCGCAATGTCACCGGCTGCAAATACACCCGGTACGGAAGTTTGTGTTGCATTACCTGCAGTACCGCTTTGCACCTGGATATAGCCGTCACGAAGCTCTAACTGGCCTTCGAACATGGTGCTATTTGGCTTGTGACCAATCGCCACAAACATACCCGTCACATCAACATTTTGAGTAGAATCATCTTGAGTTGATTTAAGACGAACTGAAGTCACGCCAGATTGTGCATCACCTAAAACTTCATCGACCTGATGGTTCCAGATAATGCTGATCTTGCCTTCTTTTTCTTTAGCAAATAAATGATCTTGCAGGATTTTTTCAGAACGTAGTGAATCACGACGGTGAACCAGAGTCACGTGAGAAGCAATATTAGATAGATACAACGCTTCTTCTACCGCAGTATTGCCACCACCGACAACCATGACTTTCTGGTTTTTATAGAAGAAACCATCACAGGTTGCGCAAGCACTGACACCTTGACCCATATAGGCTGCTTCAGATTCCAGACCGAGGTATTGGGCAGTTGCACCGGTACAGATAATCAGGGCATCACAGGTGAATTCTTCCATATCGCCTTTTAACACGAAGGGGCGCTGGCTAAGATCCACTTCATTGATATGGTCATACACGATTTCAGTGCCAAAACGCTCTGCATGTGCCTGCATACGTTCCATCAATGCTGGACCAGTCAAACCTTCGGGATCACCCGGCCAGTTATCGACGTCAGTCGTCGTGGTCAGCTGACCGCCCAGTTGCAAGCCTGCAATCAGGGTAGGTTTCAAGTTTGCACGCGCTGCATACACTGCTGCGCTATAGCCTGCAGGGCCAGAACCTAAAATAATCAGTCGTGAGTGACGTGCGCTCATCAGCTGTATCCTTTTTTATTTAGAAATTTATTGAATTATACGTGAAACTGTATAACAGTGGTGTGAGATTAAAGTCGATATTATTGATCATTGAAATCGATTTGGGCTATATAGCATAAGTAACATTGTGCTTGCACAATAGTGCATCTTTTTTCACAGAACAGGTGCATAATATGCATTTTATTGCGTCGCTTTTTTCAAGCATTGAAGCAAAAGAATATTCATGAAGAATTGGTTACAGGACAGTATATGACAGCGGTGTCGAGTGCCTATGCACAGCGCTTAGTAATGACATTATTTTTAGTCTCATTTGGGATTTATCTGTTTCTTGCAACAGTGACCTATACGCCATTTGATCCGGGGTGGATGCATATCTCTAGTGATACGCAGACCGTTTCGAATGCTAGTGGGGTAGCGGGTGCCTGGATTGCAGACCTTTTGTTTGGCTTTCTCGGTTGGGCAAGTCTGCTGATCCCTGTCTATCTGTTTATGGAGGCGATTCAGGTCTGGTGGCCGCGTAGCTTCCTGAACCGGCCATTTCGCTATGCTGCGCAATTCTTCCTGTTGCTGAGCACCTCAGCGCTTTTGTTTTTATTCTGGCAAGTTCCTGCTGATACGCTGGATAATTCTTCCGGCGGTATTATTGGCTATGAATTAGGCCAGAGTCTGGAACAATTGCTGACAGTCTATGGTGCAGCATTCTTCCTGCTGGTGCTTTGGGTGGTGTTATTTACCTTGGCTTTTGGGGTGAAGTGGAACAAGACCTGGAGCAGCCTCAAAGCAACGCCTGCTTATCTACAAGACCTGTTCTACCGTAATGTGCCTGAAGGCATGTCCGATTTTGATCGGACTGCACCTGTCGCCAAAAAAGAGCCAGTCATTAGTGCAAAAAAAGTAGCGGTTGCAGTAACACCTGCGCCTGAGCATCAACTGGTAGAAATAGATCCAGTGGTACGTGATCAGGTGGCTGAACGCTTATTTGATGATTTTGCCGATAAAGAATCACAACAACCGCAGTTTTATGATGATCTTCCCGAAGCTGAGCAGCAGGCTCCTGAGCCAGTCGAGACATTTAAGCAAGTACAGCAAGTGCCTCAACAGCCGGATCGTGTGGTAGCCACAGGCGAGGTGTGGCGTGCCTTACATTCAAATGAAGATCAGCGGCATAAACAGGATATTGATGCCTTACTCAAAGCAGCCGAAGAAGAACAGCTTGATTCTCCAGTCTCACATATAGCTGCTCCACAATCTGTTGCAGCACAGACTCATGCTCACACCAGAACCGCATCGGCTCCACATACAGGCCTGGACTGGGATGATGATGAAATCTTTGATGAACTTCTGGCTGCAGTTCCGCAAGGCAAAACTGCGACCGATGTGCATAGTCCATTCAATACAGCGCCAGCCGAAAAGACGGCAAGAATTGTAGAAGACATGACCAATGTTGCACCTGTCATGGCGTCTATGACAACGGCACATGTCGTGAAAAATAGCGCATTACAGGCCGATCTGGATGACCTGGGTGATTTACTGATTGAAGAAGATGAGCCAAGCCAACCAGTACGTGCATCAAGCTATGCCCAATCTTCTGCTTTTGTTCAGGCACCAATTCAGCATCAGGGTATAGAGCAACCAGTATCTCCTCCTTCTGCAACTCATGCAGCAGTACGCGAGGCTTTATCTAAAGAAGAATTTGTAGAAGCCTGGCAAGAAACGGCTGGTAAACCACAAGATGAAGACGAGTTTGATTTTGATACACCTTTAACTGATGCTTCAGGCCGTCCGATGTCACGTGCCATGCAGGTAGCAGAGCGCCGTAAAGATTTATCACCGCTTCCAGGTCTGGATTTACTGGATGAAGTCGATCCGAATAAAAAAGTGAATTTTACCGAAGAGCAGCTGGCACGTTTATCTGAGCTACTTGAAATCAAGCTGCAAGAATTCAATGTCAAAGCCAAAGTGGTAGAAGCACAGCCAGGCCCAGTCGTAACACGTTTTGAACTGGATCTGGCACCAGGGGTGAAAGCTTCTAAAGTGACCAATATTTCGCGTGATCTGGCACGTTCGATGTCGATGGCATCGGTGCGTGTAGTTGAAGTCATTCCGGGCAAGCCGTATATCGGAATTGAAGTACCAAACAGTACCCGTGAAATGGTCCGTTTGATCGAACTTTTGACCATTCCAGCCTTTACTGATCCGAATAGTATTCTCTCTATGGCAATGGGTAAGGATATTTCCGGTAATCCGGTGATTGCTGATCTGGGTAAAGCGCCGCATATGTTGGTGGCAGGGACCACGGGTTCAGGTAAATCGGTGGCGGTGAACTCGATGATTTTATCGATGTTGCTGAAATATACCCCAGATGAATTGCGTTTAATTCTGATCGATCCGAAGCAGCTGGAACTGGCAAACTATAATGATATTCCACATTTGTTGACGCCTGTGGTTACTGATATGAAAGATGCAGTCAGCGCATTGAACTGGTGTGTCAATGAGATGGAACGTCGTTATAAGCTGATGTCTTTCCTGAAAATCCGTAAACTAAGCGACTATAACCGCAAGGTGGAAGAGGCGATTGCCAATGGTGAAGACCTGATCGATCCTACTTGGAAGGCCAGCGATTCTGTTGTGGGTGAGCGTGCGCCGCGTTTGACGCCGTTGCCATCCATTGTGATTGTCGCGGATGAGTTCGCGGATATGATCATGCAGGTCGGTAAAAAAGCCGAAGAAATGATTACCCGTCTGGCACAAAAATCACGTGCGGCCGGTATTCACCTGTTGCTTGCGACCCAGCGTCCATCAGTAGATGTAATCACAGGCTTGATTAAGGCCAATATTCCGACACGTGTCGCATTACGGGTTAACTCCAAGATCGATTCGCGTACCATTCTGGATGCCGGCGGTGCAGAAGATTTACTTGGTCATGGTGACATGCTATTCCTCGGCCCGGGTAAAATTGAACCTGAACGTGTGCATGGTGCGTTTATTGCTGATGACGAAGTGAACCGGATCTGTGATGCATGGCGTGAACGTGGTTCACCAAACTATGTCGACGAGATCCTGACACCATTTGATGAAGAACCATCAAGTCGTGGTTTTGAAGATGGTGGCGACGGTGGATCAGATCGCGATGCGTTATATGACCAGTGTGTGGCATTTGTACTAGAAACCCGTAAGGCTTCCACTTCATCCTTACAGCGTAAATTCAGTCTGGGCTACAACCGTGCTGCGCGGATCATTGACCAGATGGAAGAAAATGGCATTGTCAGCGGCATGGGGGCCAACGGCAAACGCGAGATTCTGGTTTAGTTTCACAATCTTTGCAATAAAAAGGCCTGCTTTCAAAGCAGGCTTTTTTATGTATTTTTGACTCAGGCAAATTTTGCCAATACATCCAGAAATTCGGCACTTTGACGCGGGAAAGTGGCAATCACGTCATGAATCCGTTGTCCTTCCGGATTGGTTGCATTGACATCACGGCCATCAGCGACAAATTTCGTCAACAGGCGTTCATAATCGAATGGACGCATATGCTTGAAAGCATGATAGAGCACGTGAAAATCAGCATTAACACCTGCAGGAGGAAGCTGATTTAAATAGGCAAATACACGCTCATCTGACCATTCTTCGTTAAAGGTCGCTGGTTGAGATAATGCCATCGCAATTTCCTTGATCTAATGTAGTTTTTTCGGCATGAAAAAAGGCAAAATATGAGACTAGATTAGCAAAGCACTGCTTTGCCTAGTCGCAAGACTTGAAGCTATGCTTCAAGTGGGCGGAATATAGCTAAACTACTATTTCTACCACTCTCATATTTTGCCTTGAATCAATTTACTTGACCAATCAAAAATCAGATTATCGTTCTTCAGGTAAATTGATATTCATTTCAAGCATTTCAATATTGGCTTCAGAACGGACCTGCATTTGAATATGCTGTTCATCGACACCGCGAACATAACGATTGACCACTTGCATGATTTCAGTCTTCATCTGGTCAATTTTGTCCTGGCTCAAGCGACGACCCAAGCCTTGTTCGGATGCAACGATCACCTTCAAACGGTCTTTAGCAGTCCGTGCGCTTGATGGTTTATCCTCGCCACTAAAAAGTTTACTCCAGAATCCTGCCATGTCTACGCTCCAAATAGTCGTGCTAACCAGCCCTTAGGTTTTACCTCGATATGACGGTAAGGACGCTCTTCGCCAAGGAAACGCGCAACCAGATCATCATAGGCCTGACCTGCAGAAGCTTCAGTGAAAAGAATCACCGGCTTACCTTCATTCGATGCCTGTAAAACGCTTGGACACTCAGGAATAACGCCCAAGGTCGGTACACGTAAAATATCCTTAGAAATATCATCAATCGTTAGCATTTCCTGTTTATCGGCACGTTCCGGATTGAAACGGGTAATACACAGATGCTTACGAATGCGACCTTCGTTTTGTTCTACTTTTTTTGTTTTGCTATCGAGCATGCCAATGATACGGTCAGAGTCACGTACTGAAGAAATCTCAGGGTTAGTCACAATGATGGCTTCATCCGCATGATACATGGCCAAAATAGCACCACGCTCAATACCGGCAGGTGAATCACAGATAATATAATCAAATTCCTGCGAAAGCTCATCCATTACACGTGCCACACCTTCATCGGTTAAGGCATCTTTATCACGTGTTTGTGATGCAGGTAAAATATATAAATTTTCAATATCTTTATCGCGAATCAGTGCTTGTTGTAATCGTGCTTCGTTATTTAAAACATTCACAAAATCATAAACTACACGGCGTTCACAGCCCATAATCAAATCAAGGTTACGTAAACCTACATCAAAATCAATAACAACAGTTTTGTGACCGCGTAGGGCTAAACCTGTTGCAAAAGATGCACTCGTTGTAGTTTTACCTACACCACCTTTGCCTGACGTTACGACAACAATTTTCGCCACCGAATCCACTCCTGTTATGGTTCAAATCCCCTGTTTAAAATGGGGTTTTTGGTGTTTATTTATACATTAAAATTGTAGAGCTTCAAATACAAGCTCTAGTTGATCATTCAAGTAAATATGCACGGATTTTTTAACTACGTGTGGTGGAATATCATCCGCCACACAATAGGTTCCTGCAATCGAAATCAGTTCTGCTTCGAGGCTATGACAGAAAATACGTGCTGCAGTATTGCCACCCGCACCTGCAATGACCCGGCCACGCGCGCTGCCATAGACATGAATATTGCCCGAAGCAATCACTTCTGAACCACTATTGATGCCGGCATTAATAATAATGTCGCCATTATGCTGCACGATACATTGGCCGGTACGCAGGATTTCATCATGATATGAGGTGATATGCGCAACGATCGGGGCAGCAGGGGCTTGATCATCATTCACCGCTGTAGGTTCTGGTTTAACTTCCACCACCTGTTCTTTGGTGGCTTTAATTTCTTCTAACTGTCGATCAGGTGGCAGTACCGGGAACTGAATGGCGCGCGCCTGATCTCCAAGTAAGCCTTCAGTAACAGCCATAGGCTGTACATCCAGACTGATTAATAGTTGGATCAGCGCAATGAGTTCCTGTTCAACTGAACTTTCAATGACTGCCAAAGTGCCGGGTGGAAACGCTGCTTGTAATTTTGGGCTAAGTTGCTGGCGGATTGCATCATGATCATTGGTATCTAGGCTAATGCGTATCGCATTGACCATTCTGCCTTTTATCCGTATATCAGCCATAATTCTTCCTTAAATACTTCTGACGTGCTGGTTTGGTGTCGAAGCAATGTTGTAAATAGTGCAAATCCTAGAACAAATTGCAGTAATTCTCTAGCGATCTCAGTTATTTTTTTATGCGAACAGAACCGGAGGGGTTGATCCGATTCTATACTTTAAAATTTACTTATCTATTGAGCTCTGATTTTGCTCATGTTCTTCTAGAATCTGTTGCCACTGTTTGACTTTTACCTGTTTTCGGATCGCTTCAAGTGTTTCAAAAACAGCCGATTCAACCAATTTATCAATATGTGGATTATGTTCAATCTGTATCTGGCTGATTTTATCTGAAATTAGGGTAAAAGTCGGATTTTCTTTTGTACCTGTATGGGTAAACGGCTCAATCAGGCCCTGAGTAATATTTTCGCCCAAGCGTTGACCAATACTTTGAATTTGCTGTTCAATCCGGCTGCCCACAATTGGAATCAGACGCAGCAGCTGAGTAAGTTCTGGAGTATCTTCAATCGCCTGATTGACTACTTGCCCTACATTTTTAGCGATCATGGAACGTTGTGATTGTAATTCCTTACCCAAAGATTCTTGCAAGATATCTGCCAAAGCAATGGCCAGTAATTTACGGTGATGTTCCACCAAATCATCAATTAACTGTTTATGTGATGTGCTTGTGGTCAGTTCACGCTTGATACCATCCAGTACGGTAAGTACCACCCGGCTGGAAAGCTCTTCCATCAGCATGTTGTAATAAAAGTTACCTTGGCGATACCAACGGTTGGGAATTACTTTATAACCATGACTATGCAGGTTGTAGCCAATAGCAACCGCACGTAGCAGGCGCAGAAAACGTAGCTGAGGGATAATGGATAAAATTTCATACCAGTGTACAAAAGGGAAGAACCACCAGCGTCGATGATGACGCAGGACAATTGCGATAACCCAGCGTGCCAGTAATTCACAGACCAAGAAAGTGGTAAACCAACCCTCTGTAATGATGACCCAAGGGCGTAAATCACTTTTATAAAACTGCAAGATTTCCGGTAAACGAATGAAGTCAAACAACCACTGCCCAAAATCGCTCATTAAAATGGCGTTGGCACTGAGACAGAACAGATTGATGATGATTAAAACCATCATGAAAATGTCGTAAATCAGTGCAATTTTCCAGCCCCATGTTCCTTTACGAACAAATTTAAATGAGCTGGACGTAATGTCCGGGTTGTCGTTCTTCATAATTACTCGGTTACAGATCCGACTGGGGCTCGAGCAAAGTTCTGCTGCATTTGTGCGATGAGCTGATCTTTTTCAGTCCAGATTTGATCAATCCATTTTTGAAAACGTGCACGATATTCAGCATCATCTTCATAATTGCCGCCCAGTACCCAGTCAGGAATATCAATTTTTCTTAAATTTACCGCAATACGTGGCACTTCACCTAACCAAAATTCACCATAGCTCGGAATACCATCAGGATAAACAATGGTCATGTCGACCAGCGCATCAATTTTATCGCCGAGAATACTGAGCGCCAATGCCAGACCACCGGCTTTAGGTTTCAGTAAATGTGTATAGGGAGACTGCTGCTGATCATGCTTTTCTTGGGTAAAGCGGGTGCCTTCCAGATAATTTAACAGGGTAAAAGGCTGACTGATCAGCTGTTCACAGGATTTACGTGCCTCTTCCATATCCCGATATTTCAGCGCAGGATTTTTAGCAATCTGTTCCTTGCTATGCCGTTTCATCATTGGGAAACCCAAAATTTTAAAGGCCTGACCAACAAAAGGAATAAAAATAAGTTCCCATTTGGTAAAGAAGCGCGTCAGGGGCATACGGGTCAGACCGAAGTATTGATTGACAGTAGTATCGACCCAGCTCTGATGATTACAGGTCATCAAATAACGGCCCTGCATATTCAAATCCAGTGATTCATCTACGCTGATTTGCCATTGCGTGTTTTTCAGCACATGCTCAATCAGCCAGTTGTTGACCCCTAACCAGCCGTTGGTAATCTTGATATTGGTTTCATCCACTTTTGCGGATTTTTTAAAAATTTTGGTTAAACCCAAGGCCAGCACCGGGGGGCCATGAAAAAAAGTACTGCCAGTCATGACTGAAGTGACCGTCAGGCCACGTGTCAGTTTTTTTAAAGTCGGTTGCTTATTGCTATTTGATGACATATCCAAACAGTCCCCACAGATTAATCGCTTAAATTTTTTCATATTTTGAGTAATATAGAGACAGTTAGGCAAATAAAAAAGCCTGAACAGGAAACTATGAAGATATTGTGATGAACTACTTTGATTTAGTTACATATAAACATTACAAAATATTACTAAACGATTTATTATTAACAAAAATTCAATGGTTACACCATTCAATTTAAATCATTATCTCGCTTATACAACAAAGCATACAACAAGGAGTCATGCGATGCGTGCACTAGTAATTTCAGCAGCTGTAGCAGGGGCCGTAGCACTAACAGGTTGTCAATCAACTGGCAGTAACATTGGTGGTGTAGAATATGATAAAGCGGCTCTAGGTACTTTAATTGGTGCTGCAGCTGGCTACGGCGTTTCTAAAAGTAATGCAAATACTAGCCGTCAAAACAACCGTGCAGCAGCAATTGGTGCTGTTGTAGGTGGTGCAGCGGGTGTCTATCTGGATAACAAAGAGAAAAAATTACGTCAAGCAACAGCCGGTACTGGTGTAGACGTTAACCGTAATGCAGATGGTTCGATTAACCTTGTGATGCCGGGCAGCATTACATTTGACACGAACAAGTCAAATATCAAACCAAACTTTTATGGCACTTTGAACAAAGTAGCGCAAGTATTAACTGAAGATAACAAGAGCGGTATTCTTGTAACTGGTTATACAGACAGCACGGGTAATGACTCAATTAACTTGCCATTGTCTCAAGCACGCGCAAACTCTGTAGCGACTTACTTGGCAGGCCAAGGTGTTTCACGTACACGTATTAATGCTCAAGGTTTAGGTTCAGCGAACCCAATTGCAGACAATACAACTGCCGCAGGTAAAGAGCAAAACCGTCGTGTAGAAATCGCGGTATATGCAGTTCAATAATTCTTGAACGCTTAAGAAAAAACCACCTTCGGGTGGTTTTTTTATATCTGAATATTGATCTGATTAATCGTATTTTAAATTAGGCAACTGACGCAGAGATGACTATAATCGGAGCCGAATCTAGAAGAGGAAGCCATATGTCACTCGCCAGTCAGTTAAATGACAAGCAACTTGAAGCCATGAAATACACTCAAGGACCCTTGTTAGTACTTGCAGGAGCGGGTTCAGGCAAGACTTCAGTGATCACGCGAAAAATCGCGTATTTAGTCAAGCATTGCGGGATTCCCGCACATCGTATTACTGCGATGACTTTTACCAACAAGGCAGCACGTGAGATGAAAGAGCGTGTCAGCAAATTGTTGACGCGTGAAGAAAGTAAAGGCGTTTCAGTTTCGACCTTCCATACTTTTGGCCTGAATATGCTGCGCCTGGAGTTGAAACATACCCCACTGAAAAATAATTTCTCGATTCTGGATGCTGACGACTGTAAACGCATTCTGATGGATCTGATGCAGCGTGACAATTTATCCGGTGCAGAAAGCAAAGAACTGATTGCCAAAGCCATGAAAATGATCTCGGACTGGAAAAATGATCTGATTCCACCCGAGCAGGCACATACTACCTGTGAAACTGCCGAAGATGTGCAGTTTGCGCATTTATATCAATTATATGAACGTAATTTGCGTGCCTATAACGCCGTGGATTTTGATGACCTGATTGTGATGCCAACGCGCTTGCTGCAGGAAAATGCCGAAGTTCGTGACAAATGGCAAAATCGCGTGCGTTATCTGCTGGTCGATGAATATCAGGATACCAATACGGCGCAGTATATTCTGGTGAAATTACTGGTCGGTGTGATGGGACAATTCACTGCGGTAGGCGATGATGACCAGTCGATTTATGCCTGGCGTGGTGCTAAACCGGAAAATATGGCTTTGTTGCAGCAGGATTTTCCTAATCTGAAAGTGATTAAACTGGAACAGAACTATCGTTCGACCAGTCGTATTCTCAAAGCAGCCAACACTGTCATTGGCAATAATCCGCATATTTTTGATAAAAAGCTCTGGTCGGACAAAGGCCATGGTGAAGTGATTCGTGTAATTACCTGCCGCAATGATGATGATGAAGCAGAGCGCGTCGTTAAAGACCTGATCACACATAAATTAATGAACGGTAAAAGCTGGAAAGATTATGCGGTGTTATACCGCGGCAATTTCCAGGCGCGTATCTTAGAAACCCATTTACGTCAGATGCAGATTCCGTATAAATTGTCTGGCGGACAGTCTTTCTTCGCGCGTGCCGAAATCAAGGACATGATGAGTTATTTACGCCTGATCATTAACCCTGAAGATGACAGCGCATTTTTACGGATTATCAATACGCCAAAACGGGCGATTGGTCCGGTAACGCTGGAAAAGCTTGGTCTATTTGCTCAGGAAAATAACCTGTCATTGCTGGCAGCGGCAGCGGATCAGCGGCTGACCATGGCGATTCCAAAAAAAGCCACGACCCAATTGGCTGAATTTGCCGATTTTATCGAGGGCTTTACCCGCAATTTACTGGATGATGATGAACCCGTACCGATCATCCGCCAGATGATGATTGAAGCCGGTTATATCGATTACATCAAGGAAACGGCAGCCACGCCGGCACAGGAAAAAACCAAGCTCGACAATATCGAGGTGCTCTACAGTAGTATTCAAAGCCTGATTAACCGCGCTGAAGATGTCGACGAAAAGAATATTGAAAGTGTGATTCGTAAAATGGTGCTGCTGGATATGCTCGAGCAGCAGCAGGAAGAAGAGGACACCGATAAAGTCAACTTATTGACTTTGCATGCGTCTAAAGGTCTGGAATTTCCTTATGTCTATCTGATCGGGCTGGAAGAAGAAATTCTGCCGCATAAAAACTCGATCGCTGCAGAAACGGTCGAAGAGGAACGCCGTCTGATGTATGTGGGGATTACCCGTGCACGTCAGGGACTGACCATTACTCTGGCAGAACAGCGCAAGGCCGGTGGGCAGATGAAGCAGATGACCCCAAGCCGTTTTCTGGATGAATTACCAGAAGATGAGCTGGAATGGTTAGGTCGTAAGAAAAAGCTGGCAGGCAACATCGATCCGAAATTACAAGCCCAACATTATCTGGATAATTTGCGTAATCTTATCAAACGATAAGGCGCAAGGCTTGCTCTTATTTTAAATGAAACAACAGGAATGAATACATGAAAGTTCAGGTGAAAGTCCTTGACTCGCGTCTTGGTCAGGAATGGCCATTACCGACTTATGCTACGACAGGTTCAGCGGGGCTGGATTTGCGTGCGTGTGTTACAGAAACTACGATCATTGAACCAGGCCAAACGGTTTTGGTAAAAACTGGTTTAGCAATCTATATTGAAGATCCTGCATTTGCTGGTCTGATCTTGCCACGTTCGGGTTTGGGCCATAAACATGGGATCGTGTTGGGTAACCTGGTCGGTTTAATTGATTCTGATTATCAGGGTGAATTGATGGTATCCGTTTGGAACCGTAGTCAGACGGCATTCAGCTTAGAGCCAGGTGAACGTTTGGCGCAGTATGTGTTGGTTCCTGTGGTACAAGCTGAATTCGATCTGGTGAATGAATTCGAAGCGACTGAACGCGGTGCTGGCGGTTTTGGTCATACGGGTAAAAACTAAGTTTTAATCATGGTTTACATTCATTAACTGGATGTAAGCCATTTTTTTATTTAAGTGAATCAGATATTAAAAATGAGCTGATTGAAATATATTTAAAAAATAAAACCTTATTTTTTCGGCCAAGTAGAATTATTTAAATCCAAAATTGATGTAATTATCAAATGTCTAATTAGATGAAACTCAAAATAAATATAATTGAATAATCATTGTTTAATTACAAGAACCCTATAATTTTAAAGTTGTAGATTATATTTTTATAATTGATTGTTACATTGAAATCGTTTAAAAATAGCAGGTCTTAAAACAAAAACAAATGTTTAAAGTCATTATGATGAAATCATCATTTTAAATCTCCTTATTTTAACGAATAGTGAAAAGACAGTTTTATGGGATCTATGAATCATCCATTCCCCATGCATATCTTTCGTGCCTATGACATACGCGGTAAAGTCAGTCTATTAGGTGCCGGGATCATTGATGCAATTGCCCACGGTTTAGCCCAGCAGTATCAGGCTGCGGGACAGACACGTGTCGCCATTGGTTATGATGCACGCATCAGTAGCCCGGCTTTTGCTGATATCATCGCCCGTATTTTTAAAGACTATTCGCTGGAAGCCACTATTATAGGCTGCTGTTCAAGCCCAATGCTATATTTCACCGCACGTCAGTTTGATGGCAATGGCATTATGGTCACTGCCAGTCATAATCCTAAAGAAGATAATGGTATTAAATGGATTATTGATGGTGAACCACCTTGTCCTGAGATGATTCAACAGGTGGCCCAACTGGCAAAGTCGCATTGCGATAGCCAGCTCCTTGGTTTAGCCGAACTGCCGCATCAGATTATTCCAGAGTTTTGCCTGCAGTATCAGCAGGGAATATTAGAAGATATTCAATTAAAGCGCTCATTTAAAGTGATTCTGGATGGTCTGCATGGCTCCGCCGGACGTTGTGCCGACTTGGTACTCAGAAAAATGGGTTGTGAAGTGACTGCTTTACGTTGTGAGGCCAATGGACATTTTCCGGATCATGCGCCGGATCCTTCGCAGGACAAACATCTTGAGACTTTACGCCAAACTGTCATGCAACAGCAGGCTGATCTCGGTATTGCCTTGGACGGTGATGGCGATCGCTTGGTTCTGATTGATGAACATGGTCAGATTATTACAGCCGATCAGTTATTGTGCCTGTTTGCTGAAATTTGTCTCAATGATTCAGCGCCATGCCAATTTGTTTATGATGTGAAATGTTCAACCTTAGTTCGTGATACGGTGCAACGTTTAGGTGGAGAGCCGGTAATGATTCGTACCGGCAGTTCATTTCTCAGAACTTATCTGAACCAGTCTCAGCAGCAAGCGATTTTTGGTGGGGAATATGCCGGACATTATGTCTTTAATGATGGTCGCGGCTGGGGCTATGATGATGGACTCTATGCAGCGCTCAGAGTCATGGAATATCTCGACCAAACGGGGCAAACTCTCGCGCAGGCCTTGGCGGCTTATCCAAAACGGTATGGTACTGAAGATCTTTATATTTCAACGCGCCAAGTGCGTCCAGTTGAGCTTTTAAACTTCGTTGAGCAGCAATCTGCAAGAATTCATGTGCAAATCAGTAAAATTGATGGGATACGTCTTGATTTTGAGGATGGTTTTGGCATCATTCGAGCATCCAATACAGGTGAGTATTTCACAGTGCGCTTTGATGCCAATAATGCCCAAGGTCTGAATGAAATTCGTCACCTGTTTGTAGCCATGTTGCGTGACCGTTATCCAGAGATCGCTCAAGACATTTTAGATGCTCAATAAGGAGAGGCGAATGCCAAATCAACAAACAGGCATCGACAAAGCACAGATTTTGACAGAAGCTTTGCCGTATATTCAACGCTTTGCGGGTAAAACCCTGGTGGTAAAATACGGCGGTAACGCGATGACCGATCCTGAGCTGGAAAGTTCATTTGCACGTGATATCGTTTTATTAAAAACAGTCGGTATTAATCCGATCGTGGTACATGGTGGTGGCCCGCAAGTCGATTCCATGCTGAAACAGCTGGGCCGCGAATCAGACCGTATTGACGGTATGCGCGTGACTGATCCTGCGACCATGGAAGTAGTCGAGATGGTACTTGGCGGTAGCGTTAACAAATCTATCGTGAACCTGATTAACCAGCATGGTGGCCGTGCGATTGGTCTTACCGGTAAAGATGGTAACCTGATCCGTGCACAAAAACTGTTGATGGAAAAAGTGGCTGAAGATGGTTCGGTTCAGCAAATTGATCTGGGTCTGGTCGGTGAAGTTGTCGGTGTGAAAACCGATGTTCTGGAAATGTTCACCAATAGTGACTTTATTCCAGTCATTGCCCCGCTAGGTGTCGATGAAGAAGGCAATACCTATAATATCAATGCCGATCTGGTTGCTGGTAAAGTCGCTGAAGCCTTAGGTGCAGAAAAACTGATTTTGCTCACCAATATCACAGGTGTGCTGGATGAAAATAAAAATCTGTTAACTGGTTTGACCACTCAAGAAGTCGATCGTTTAATTGAAACCGGCGTGATTTATGGCGGCATGATTCCGAAAGTAGGCTGTGCTCTGGATGCGGTAAAAGGCGGTGTCGTGAGTGCGCATATCGTCGATGGTCGTGTACCGCATGCAAGTTTGCTGGAAATTTTTACCGATCATGGTGTTGGCACCTTAATTACCAACCGTGCCAATCCGCATCGTTCATAAGCCATTTCTTGCCAAAAAGAGTCTCTATGCAGGCTCTTTTTTATTTGGATTTCTTATAGCCAGCTATTTGAAATGACAGGAACAGTCATGCACAATAAGCTTCTAAGTGAAATAAAGAGCTGAAATCAAACCATGTGCCAACTGCTCGGAATGAATTGTGCCACCCCGACGGATATTACTTTTTCCTTCCGCGGATTTTCCCAACGGGCGGGCATTACCTCTGATCATGCGGATGGTTTCGGGATTGCTTTCTTTGAAGATAAAGCCTGCCGTCTGTTTGTTGATAACCAGTCTGCGGTTGAATCTCCGATTGCTGAACTGGTACGTAATTATCCGATCAAATCCCGCAATGTGATTGCCCATATCCGTAAAGCCACTCAAGGTAAAATTAATCTGGAAAACTCGCATCCTTTTAGCCGTGAACTTTGGGGGCGGCAGTGGATTTTTGCCCATAATGGTGATTTGCATAATTATTTTCCCGAATTGTCAGGGCGCTTTACCCCAGTCGGCAATACCGACAGTGAGCGTGCCTTCTGTTACCTGCTGGATCAACTGGTGAAACGCTTTGGCTATCATGAGCCGAAACTGGATCAGGTTTTCGATCTTCTAGCTGAAATTTCACCTGCAATCGCGGAGCATGGCACCTTTAATTTCTGCCTGTCGAATGGTCAGGCGCTGTTTAGCTATGCGATTACTAAACTCCACTGGCTGGTACGTGAATACCCGTTTAGACCGGCTCAGCTGATTGATATTGATGTCGAAGTGGACTTTAGTCAGGTCACGACCCCTGAAGATCGCGTCGCAGTGATTACCACTGAACCATTGACCCAGAATGAAGAATGGACTGCCTTCCAGCCCGGTGAAATGATCCTGTTTCAGCATGGGGCGAAAGTACGTTCTCAGTTGACGCATGTTGAACGTCTGGAACGTGAACGTCTTGATCCTTCCTTAAAACGCGTCACGCGAGCTGATCAATATTGAAATGCGATTAAAGACGGAGTTTAAACTCCGTTTTTTTATATTTAAAAAATAAGAAAAAATCTAAGAATAAATAAAGGTTTATTGCGGATTTTGGTTAATTAATATCTTAGCCTTTTACTCAGGATAAATTATTTTTAATTATATATAACAGAAACTTAAAATGAAAAAGCCGGATTTAGGCGGAAAGCCGACTAATTTGCTTCATTTTTATTTGAATCAATACGCTATATGCTCATTTTCACGTTATAAGTCCTTAATATTTATAGGTGGTCGTAATGAAAATGAAATGGGTTCCAGATTATAATACTGGTATCGATGTGATTGACGATCAGCACAAACGAATTCTCGATTATATCAACGAAATTGATGGAATTGATGCCAATACCGAGCGTGCCCGTATTAAACAGATTCTTGATAATATTATTGATTATACCCAGTCGCATTTCACCTTTGAGGAATCTCTTCAGGAAGAAGCCGGCTATAAATATCGGGTGCCGCATAAACGTGTGCATGACCTGTTTATTAAGAAAATTGAATCTTATCGTGACCGTTTTGAACTGGGGCAGTCGATTGAACATGAACTGCACGAAGTATTATCGAAATGGCTGATTAACCATATTCAGCATGATGACGCCGATTATGTCGGTGCCGTGAAAGAAAATATGATGGGGATCATCAAGGAAAAAGAAAAGAAAACAGGTAAAAACTGGTTCGCTCGTTTCTTTTCATAATAAAAGACGTAACGAGATAACAAAAATTAAAATCTAATTATAATTTTTGCGCAGCAAATCACTGTCATGGTGGTTTGCTTTTTGTTTTTGATTTTCACCGCTCCACAAGGCAAAATAGCGCTAGATTTTTATAGGAATGCATCATGCAGGACAATGCTATGTCAAAATGGTTATCGCCGCTGATGGCTTTCTGTTTATCGTTTATTATCATCGCGACGCTCGCACCGATAACCGGTATACAGATTGATCGTCAGATGGATTTCTGGATGCTCTGGTTGGCCTCCATGCTGATTCTGGCACTTCCAGTCTGCTACTTGGAAATTGCTTTGGCCAAGCGCTCTAAAACAACGCCATTACAGGCGCTTTCGACGCTGACCCGTGAAGCGGATGCGTCACAGAAATGGCGTATTGTCGGCTGGTTAAGTGTGATTTTTATTCCGTTTTTGGCAGGTGCTATGTTGAACAATGCCAGCAATGTTCTGGCGGTTGTTGCACTTGATCTTGCACCGAACCTTTTGTTGATCGGATTGGCAATTGCTGCGCTGGTCTTGTCACTGCTGCCGCGTCAAATTTTATTAGCTTTTACAACGATTGGCGTACTGGCGTCTCTGGTTCTAGCCAATGTGATGGGAACGGTGCTACCTGCATGGCAAATCACGCCAGTCGAGTTCTCGGAATGGGGCAATGCCACGGTATTGGCGCTGGTGGCAAGTGGTCTGGGCATGGGCTTGTACTGGCAATCTAGCCTGAGCGCTGTACAACAACAGGATGTCGCCAGCAAGACGGTATTGCCGATCTGGATTGCGCAGCTCGTTGCTGTCATTGCATTTGCTTTCTTTGCCGTACAAGCACAAATTCCTGCATTTACTCTGGTCGCAGCAATGGTGGCAGCTGCCGCATTAATTCTGCAAATGGCACGTGAACAATTACAGCAACGCCAGCTTCATCCTGCGATTCAATGGGCGATTGTGGCGGCGGTTACACTGATCTGGGCTATTCCAAATCTAAGCCCAATTTTCAATGTGGTCTTGTTAGTCTGGGGCCTATTGATTTGTTTGATCTATGCACTGTTTGCCGGCTGGATCATGAAGATCAGTCATTTGCGTAAATCAATGAATTTTAGCTCTGAAGCGTTTTATAACATCTGGCGTATTGCAGTACGTGTGGTGTTGCCGGTCGGGATTATTCTGGCAATCATTGCTGTCTTAGGACAATTCGTCTGATGAGTGAGGCGATGATTTGGGTGGCATATGCGACGCCAGAAAAACAATTTCATCTAGCCGTGTCATTTCAGCCTGGCATGACGGCACTGGACGCGATTGAGCAAAGTGGAATCCGTGAGCAGGTCGACTTGCCTGAACCATTATTTTTGGGCATTTTTGGCGTGCGCTTGCAAGATCAGCAGCAGCCACTGGCAGCAGGTGACAGGGTGGAAATTTACCGAGCACTGACCATCAATCCTAAAGACATCCGACGTAAACGCGCCGAGAAAAATCCGGTGGGTCGTTATGCCAGAGGCAATCTTTTAAAAAAGCTGAAACCATCTTCCGAATAGAGAGCGGCTTGAATGAGCAGTAGTTTCAATGATCTGCTCAATCAATCAGCTTAATTAAAAAAGCCCCTGATGATTCAGGGGCTTTTTCATGTGAAACCGACTATAGTGGAGGAGCATTTAAAATCGCTTCTTTTGATCCTGGTAAGCCGGGTTGAGATTCTGGAATCGTCTCCAGACCTTCAACACGTTCCACGATACCAGACTGGTTAAAGTAGATTTTCAAATGCTGGCCTTGGGCTGCCGGGATCTTGGCTTTTTTAGCGTAGGTTCCTGGGGTATAGTTATAGATGTAGTCCCAACGTAAAGGATTCAGTGGATCGCTTACTGTTGGACTGCCGAGTAAGAAACGCACCTGTTGATGGCTCATTCCCACCTGAATTTTAGCGGCTTGTGCTTGGGTTAAAGGGGTTCCTTGTGGAATATCTACTTTATAAACACCTAATGTCGAACAGCCGACGAGCAATGAAGTGACGAATAACGTCAACATGATTTTTTGCATTTTGCTAAACTATCCCAAATTAATTATGATGCATTTGATCCAAGGATAGATCATACTGCATCTAAACTTTGTTGCATATTCCAACTTTGATTTTGTTGAGAGACCTTTTTACATGACTATTTCAAACCAAGATTTACGAAAAGCTGGGCTGAAAGTTACCCTTCCACGAATTAAAATATTAGAATTACTAGAAAATTCAAAACAACATCATTTAAGTGCGGAAGATATTTACAAGACTTTACTCGATCAGGGCGAAGATGTAGGTTTAGCAACTGTGTATCGTGTGTTAACACAGTTTGAAGCAGCGGGCATTATCGAACGTCATAATTTTGAAAATAATCATTCAGTTTTTGAAATTATGCAGGAAGATCACCACGATCATCTGGTGTGTTTAAATTGCAGCAAAGTTGTTGAATTTATTAATGACACGATTGAAAAAGAGCAGCATGACGTTGCTGAAAAATTTGGTTTTGAATTAACCGGTCACTCACTGAATCTGTATGGTTATTGCGATGCGCCTGCCTGTCAGGAAGTGTTCCGTAAAAAATAATTTGAGCGTTGGTTCAAACAAAAAAACAGGCTTCATGCGAAGCCTGTTTTTTTATGCCTTCAAGATGATCAGGACTGACCATCAAAAGTAATATTGGAATGCGCACGTAATAAGTGGCTGCCACCTTCTTCTGAGAGCTTGATTTGCAGTCGCAGATCGTTTGGTGAATCTGCATGTTTCAGTGCATCTTTATAGCTGATCTGTTTGGCTTTATACAGATCATACAGCGCCTGATCGAAGGTCTGCATGCCCAGTTCACGGGAACGCTTCATCAGATCCTTGATCTCATGCACATCACCTTTACGAATCAAGTCGGCAATCAGTGGCGAGTTAATTAGAATCTCAATGGCAGCGCGGCGACCATTGCCATCGATGGTTGGAATCAGTTGCTGTGCCACAATCGCTTTCATGTTTAGGGACAAGTCCATAAACAGCTGATTATGCCGGTCTGCTTCGAAGAAATGGATAATCCGGTCAATCGCCTGGTTAGCGTTGTTAGCGTGCAGGGTAGCAAAGACCAGATGACCGGTTTCGGCAAAGGCAATCGCATAATCCATGGTTTCACGTGAACGGATCTCACCAATCAGAATTACATCCGGTGCCTGACGCAAGGTGTTTTTCAGAGCGATTTCAAATGAATCTGTATCAATGCCGACTTCACGCTGGGTAATGATACAACCCTTATGCTGGTGAATAAATTCGATTGGATCTTCAATGGTAATGATATGACCTTTGGAATTTTCATTACGATAACCGACCAAAGACGCCAGCGAGGTTGATTTACCGGTACCCGTTGCCCCGACAAAAATAATGATGCCACGTTTGGTCATCGCCAGTTCTTTTAAAATTGGCGGTAACTTGAGTTCATCCATGGTCGGAATGACGGTTTCAATCCGACGCAAAACCATCCCCGGTTGATCGCGTTGCTGAAAGGCACTGACACGGAAGCGGGCACTTTTATCCGGCGTGCTGATGGCAAAGTTACATTCACGACTGTCAGCAAATTCTTTACGCTGCTTTTCGGTCATGATGGAATGGAGTAGTTGTCCTACTGCCGCACCGGGTAATTTTACTGAGCCAATCGGTAAAATCTGACCATTAATCTTGATGGACGGTTCGACATCGGCAGTAATGAACAGATCCGATGCTTTTTTCTCCACCATATAATCAAGTAAGCCGTTAAAATCCATGTATATAAACCCCAATACAATTCAATTTTCTTATAAAAATGCTTCTGGCTGTTTGGCTGCAGTACGTGCAACTTGCGGGCTGATCAAACCTTTGGACACTAGTGTTTTCAGGGTCTGGTCCAGCGTGGTCATGCCATAGTTGGCACCGGTCTGAATTGCTGAGTACATTTGTGCGACTTTGTTTTCACGGATCAGGTTACGGATCGCAGGAATACCAATCATGATTTCATGCGCTGCGACACGCCCACCGCCATTTTTCTTCAGCAGAGCCTGTGAAACTACGGCTTGTAGGGATTCAGACAACATGGCGCGTACCATGTCTTTTTCTTCGGCAGGAAATACGTCGATCACACGGTCAATGGTTTTGGCCGCTGAGGTGGTATGCAGCGTACCAAATACTAAGTGACCGGTTTCTGCGGCAGTTAATGCCAGACGAATGGTTTCAAGGTCACGCATCTCACCGACCAGAATAATATCCGGGTCTTCACGTAATGCAGAACGTAATGCTTCATTAAAGCCATGCGTATCACGATGTACTTCACGCTGGTTGATCAGGCATTTTTTGGATTGGTGTACAAATTCGATTGGGTCTTCGACGGTCAGAATATGGTCATAGCGGTTGTCATTAATATAGTCCAGCATCGCCGCCAAGGTAGTTGATTTACCCGAACCGGTAGGACCTGTGACGAGGACCAGACCACGTGGATATTCACAGATATCCTTAAAAATTTGTCCCATGCCCAGATCTTCAAGGGTCAGGACTTTAGAGGGAATGGTACGGAATACCGCACCGGCACCGCGGTTCTGGTTAAATGCGTTGACACGGAAACGTGCCACGCCAGGCACTTCAAAAGAAAAGTCAGTTTCCAGATTTTCTTCAAAATCACGGCGCTGTTTATCGTTCATGATGTCATAAACGAGTTTATGCACTTCTTTATGTTCTAATGCTGGAAGGTTGATGCGACGAACCTCCCCATCGACACGAATCATTGGCGGTAAGCCCGCAGACAAGTGTAAATCCGACGCACCATTTTTAGCAGAAAATGCCAACAATTCTGTGATATCCATAAGGTCCCCGAGTTCATTAAAATGTTAATTATTTTGATAGAATAATAAGGCTTTCCCACAGCTTAACCAACACTTAGTTCATGGGCAAGGGAAAAAAAGATGAATGAAATGAGAACCCCATCAATGAATATGTTGCAACAGTCACGAAATCAGGTTTTAGTGCAAATTGAAACTGCCTGTGTTGAGGCCGGCCGCGAAGCAGATGAGGTGCAACTGCTTGCCGTTTCCAAGACCCAGCCGAGTAGCGTGCTGGCAGAGATGTATCAGGCAGGGCAACGTGCTTTTGGTGAAAACTATTTGCAGGAAGCACTGGAAAAAATCACGGCACTGAAAGAGCTGGAGATTGAATGGCATTTTATTGGTCATGTGCAGCGCAACAAAACCAAGGCTCTGGCGGAAAATTTTGCCTGGGTACATGGAGTCGATCGCCTGATTATTGCCGAGCGTTTATCAAATCAGCGTGGAGATAATCAGTCCGCACTGAATATCTGTATTCAGGTGAATATTGATGGCCAGGATACCAAAGATGGCTGCCAGCCGGAAGAAGTCGCAGAACTGGTGGCACAAATCAGCCAACTGCCGAATGTACGTTTACGTGGCCTGATGGTGATTCCTGCACCGAATAATCTTCAAGCCTTTGCTGATGCCAAAGTTTTATTTGATGCAGTCAAAGTTCAGCATGCACACCCTGAAGATTGGGATACTTTAAGTATGGGCATGTCTGGGGATATGACCGAAGCGATTGCTGCGGGTTCTACCATGGTTCGTGTTGGCACAGCCCTATTTGGTGCACGGCCTAAAAAAGATGTATAAACTACTAATGTCAGTTTTTTGCAGCAAAGCGTTATCGCAGGGTATTGGATAACGCTTTTTTTCTGGCTGGTTCGAGCCATTTAGCCATTAACCAGGCAAAGACTATTAAGCTGCACATGCTCGCAAGCAAGGCTAAAACTGCTCCGCCCAGACCATAGGCCAAAGTTGCCGGAATACAGCCCAAAATAAATAAAAGTAAGGGGAAATGGGTCACATACAAGGTATAGGAAAAGTCTGCGGATTGAACCCAGACCGGATGGTAGTGACTACGTTGATGCTGGAGCTGTACCAGCCAGCAGCTAAAGGCCAAACCCACACAGAAATTAAAAGGGGCAAAATTCGCAGCACGGTATTGCTGGGCCTCATCAATCAGCTGAAACTGGTAAGCATCAAAACAGGCGATTAGAAATGCCAAGCCGACTAGGGCTAATTTGACCGATTGTAAGCGGTTTAAAAAACGTAGCTGGATATATCGAAATGAACAGGCAAAGGCACTAAGCCAGACCAGAAAATAAATAAAAAACTGGATGTTCAGTAATGACAGTATAGCCAGAACCATAAAAAATCCGATTTTGGCGATTTCCGAATTTTTTAAAAAAGGTAGGAATCCGGCCAGCACATAAAACCACACTTCATAGCTCAGGCTCCAGAGTGCAGCATTGGCTAAAACCGTTGGTGTTACAAAGCCATTCAAAAATAGCAGCGAACCAAAAAATTCCATCATGTCTACATTATAGTCAGTCCGGATCATCATGCCAAAACTGTGTTGAAAAGCATGAGTATGGCTGGCAAATAATAGTGGAGCGAGTAGATAGAGAACCAGGGTCAACCCCATGGCAAACAGAAAGGGTGGTAAAATTCTGCTGCAACGCTGTCGAGCATAACGGTGCAGATTGAACTGACCATGCTGATGAATGTTGTGCTGGATCGAATAGCCGATCAGATAGCCACTTAAGGCAAAGAAAATCATGACTGCAGCCTGTCCAAGCAGGCGTATCCATGAATAAATGCTGGTATCGAAAGGCGCAATAAATGCCTGAAAGCAGTGACTGAACAGCACCACAATGGCACTGATACCCCGTAGGCTCTCAAGCTGTAAGCTGAAATAGGGCGAGAGCGTGTTCGGGGCAGGGTGAATCATCGCTAACCTATAATCTGAATGGTACTGGCGCCTGCACCAACAGGCTTGACCTGGATCTGTACTGGAATCCGTTCATGCATTTCCTGAATATGTGAGATTACGACCACTTTACGTCCCTGACTTTGTAACTGATCAAGTGCATTCATCACCATATGTAATGAAGATGCATCAAGGGTGCCAAAACCTTCATCGATAAAAAGGGATTCTATTTTCATGGAGCCTGAAGCCATATTGGCAATTGCTAAAGACAAGGCAAGGGCGGTCAAGAATGACTCACCCCCAGAAAGCGATGAAACAGAACGGGTTTCACCATCCATATCATGGTCAATAATGGCAAGACTGAGTGAGTTGTCTAAACGTTTTAAGGTGTAACGCTGAGACAGCATCGCGAGTTGCTGATTGGCAAATTCAAGCAAAATATCAAGGTTATATTGCTGCGCATAATCACGGAATTTTTTGCCTGTGGCATCCCCCATAAGACTGGAAATTTTATTCCAGCGATATTCTTCAGTTTGAATTTGCTGAATTTGTTCAGCAAATTGTTTTTGCTTATCTAGGTTCGAGTAGTGAACATCTAACTTGGTCTTAAGTTGGTCACGCTGTTCTTGTCGCTCTGCTAAAGCTTTAAGGTTCAGTTCAATGGCACGCTCAATCTGTAAGATTTGTACTTCAGGTTGAGTTTGTAAATGTTGTGCGAGCAGATGTTGTGTGGTTTTCAGGGCGGATGCTGCATCGACCAAGGCATGTTCGATATCTTTAATATGTTGACGTAGTTTTTGAGTTTCTTCAGTTGAAATGAGGCTTAATTGTGAAATCAAAGCATGATTAAAATCTAAATTTTGATTTAACCAGTGTTCGATTTCTAAAACACAAGCATGATGCTGTGTTTCAAGTTGAGCCAACTGAATTCTGAGTTGATCAAGCTGCCGTTGTTGGCTATCAAATTGTTGACGAGCTGTTTCGAAACTTTGTTGTATTTTCTGATGTTGCAGCTGTAAATTTTTACGCTGTTCATCGTGTTGAGTCAGCCATTCATGTGGTTTATCGACCGAAGTTTGCGTCATCTCAAAAATAAGCTGAACGGCAAGTTCCTTGTTCTCTTGTCCTTGACGCTCAAATTCAACTTTATCTTTTTCAGCGAGTTCAATCTGATTATTTTTGGCTTGAATCTCGTTATTTTTTTGAGCGAGTAGTTGAGCTTTCTCATTCAGTTGCTGATTTAAAGTCTCAAGATTGTGCAACAGATGCTGACGCTCATGCAATTGTTGCACAATGTGTTGTGCAACAGTTAAGGTTTGCTTATGCCAAGCATTTCGTTGATCAGCAGTGAGCAGGTCTAGAAGGTATTGAATATTCTGTTCAGCTTGTTGAACAATCGACAGTTGTTGTGAGATTTGCTGAATATTTTGGGTTAAATTCCGTTGTGTTTTTTCAACCTCATCGAGTTGTTTGATATTTTCCTCAAGTGTTATTTTTTCTTGTTGCAGGATTTGATTGACTTGAAGCAGTTGTTGTTCAATCTGTTCAGATTGTTGGGTTAAGTCTATTTGAATTTGGGTATTTTTGAAGCTTTGATAAAGCGCCTGTTCATGCTGTTGATGTTGAATATTTAAATCATCGAGACGTTTTTGCTGTTCGCTCAAAGATGCTGTTTGCTGTGTGTGTAATTGCTGAATCTTTTGCCAAGCATTAAAACTGTCTTGTTCGATTTGAATCGCTTGCTGCTCTTGTTGCTCTTGCAAATTGACGAGTTCACTCGATAGTGCAGAAAGATCAGTTTTAAATGGATGATGTAAACTGCCACAGACTAAACATGCTTCTCCATCAATCAATTGCTCGCGTAATTTCTCAATATTTTCAGCATGTAATAAGCGCTGTTGTTGCAGCATGCGTTGTAAGTTTTCACGTTCAAGTTTATGGGTTTGGTATTGCTGTTCTTGCAAATCAACTTGGATTTTACTTTGGGCACTCTGCTGTGCGAGCGCATTGCACGTTGTTTGCAGTTGATGCTGTTCAGAGCGTTGTTGTAGCCATTGTTTAAATTGATTTTGAATTAAACTAAATTGATGTTGTTGCTCCAAATTTTTTGCCTGATCGCGGCGAAGTTCTAATAGTTGGTGATCAATTTTTTGGTCATCGCCATACTGTTGTTGTAGTGATTCCAATTGCTGCTTTTTCTGACTTAAATCAGTTCTAGCAGAAGCAATATCGCCATATTGTTTTTCAAAACTTTGGTAATGCTGAATAAATCGTTGTAAATGTGTGAGATGCGCGGAAAGTCCATCATCTAAACTGCTTAATTGCATCGTTTGATTCAACTGTTCGGTTTGTTTTTGCTGATCTGACTTGAATTGCGCTAATTCCTTGTGTAGCTGAGTTTGTACAAGGATTAAGGGCTGTAACTCTTTTTGAAACTCGTCCAATACAGATTTTGCTTTAACAAACTGTTTACCAATGAATTCACGTTCTTGAATACAGTGACGGACTTGGTCAATACGGTGCTGATGGGTGTGTTCAAAATGCTGTAGCGCTTTGAGTTGTTCATCAATCTGTTTAAATGCAGTCTGTTTTTGCTCAAAAACTTGCTGAATGGTATGAAACTGTAGTTCAGTACTTTGAATTTGAGATTTTAACCGAGCTAATTCTGTTTGTGTTTTTTCTTGCTGGATCATACTTGGACGGATGGATGCAAAAACTTCGAGTTGTTTTAGACGGCCACGTTCTGTATTCAGTAAATCAAATTTTTGTTGTTGCTCCACATGCTGACGCTGTCGTTGCTGAACATCATTTTCCAGCTTTTGCTTTTGCTCAAACCATCGCTGGTTTTTTTCGAGTGCCGATTTTTCTTGTTCTAATTTTTTGTATTCAGTACAGATTGTATTGAATTGATCGCTTATAGTCGCTAAATCTTCTTTCGACAAAGTCTCGATATCACCGAGTCTGACTTCTAAAGCTTTGCGCTGCTTGGCGATTTCCTTGGTTTTTTCATATGCCAATTGACCAATTTTGCCAAAAATACTGGAGTTGGTCAGATATTCGAGCAGTTCACCACGTTCAGTATCCCGTGATTTTAAAAATGCGGTCACTTCAGATTGAGCCAATAAAACGGCACGGGTAAATTGCTCAAAACTCAGCTGAGTAATTTGCAGAATTTTAGCTTCTACCGCTTTGGCTTTATCGGCAAGAATATTGCCATCACTCAGACATTTCAGTGAACGTTGCACACTTTGCAATTTGCCTGTGGGATTTTCACGTGCACGTTTAATTTCCCAGCGAGCTGAATATACTTTTTGATCTTGTGCAACAAAATTTAGTTCGGCAAAACCAATGCCTGTACCGCGACGCAAAACAGTTAATGGGGAATTGGTGAGAAGTTCAGAACCATCGATATCAGTCAGTTTGCCATCGCTATCTTTTAAACGAGGTACACGATTGAACAGTGCCAAACACATTGCATCCAGAATCGTGGACTTTCCGGCACCTGTTTTACCGACAATTGCGATTAAGCCTGCACTGGCAAGTGGATTGCTTTCAAAATCAATAAAATGTTCACCTGCAAGCGATGCCAAATTTTTTATACGAATAGATAAAATTTTCATGGCATATCCTTATGGTGTTTCATTAGCATCAATACTTTTTTCCGCCTCAATAATCAGGCTGAGGAAATCTTTCAGCACCGAATCATCGGCGCTGTAACCCTGTTTGAGCCAAAGCTGTTCAAATAGTCTTTTGGGTGTTGGCGGCTCTAAATGGATCTTCTGAGCTTGTGCATCATCAAGATTAATAGCTTGATATTGACGTGAAATGCGCACCAGTCGATAGCGGTTCGGCGGAAGTGCATCTTCAAAAGTTTGTCTTAAATTGGGTGGAGGTGGCGTTGCCGTATGATATTCAATATCGATATATTCACGTTGATCAATTGCTTCAATTTCCCCATGTTCAAGGGTTCGAATCTGCTCAAAGATTTCATTGAGTTCACCACGAAGTCGATGCAGGCTTACACTGCGTGGAATAAGCAAAGCTTCAAACTGAAAACGTGCCTCATCTTCTAATTGAGGGTCAATTCTGACTTCAACTATTTGATGCTTATAATTAATCTCACTAAATGACAAAGGGATTGGGGAACCACTATAACGAATATGCGGCTGACCGACTTTTTGTGGTTTATGCAAATGCCCCAGCGCGACATAATCAATCACGTCATCAAACAGCGCCGTCGACAGGGCCTCTTCATTGCCAACAATAATTGGACGTTCGGAGTCTGAGGTCTCACCACCTTGCATGTGCGCATGTGACATTAAAATCAGTGCCTGATGTGGCTGTTTGCGTGCTTTGGCTTCGGCAATCAGTTGTTGATGCAGATAACTGATCGCGTTCTGGCTATTGCTGGTATGTTCATTTAGTCCGGTAATTTCGGCACTGCGTAAATAGGGCAGGGTCAGACACCAGGCGATGATATTTTTATCCTGATCATAAATAGGAATAAGCAGCCGATCCAGATTCAGGGTATTTTCTGCAGTGCGGCCTACAATTCCCACTGCTTTGGCATTAAATTTGGCCAGCAAGGGTTCAACCTGCTCAATCCGGTAACCGGAATCATGATTGCCTGCAATCATCAGGGTCTGCATATGTGGCGCCAGATCGTGGGCATCGGCCAGAAACTGGTATAGCTGTCTTTGCGCACTGGAAGCGGGATTGATCACATCAAAAATATCGCCGGCAATCAGCAAGGCATGCGGTTGCTTTGCTTTAATTTGCTCAAGTAGCCAAGTCAAAAACTGCGCATGTTCAAATTCACGGTCATGGTTATGGAAAAATTGTCCCAGATGCCAATCGGAAGTGTGAAGAAAATGAACTGCCATGTAATGAACCCCAAGATATCTGCCTTGCTACTATAGGAAAAAGCACAGGTAAAAATCTACTTGAAATCGATATTTCAGTGAATTGTTTGTGATTTGGAGGCTGAATTTATTTTGATCAGTATGGATATTAATGGACGGTTGTATCCAGATCATCAGATATTAAAGGTTCTGCAAGCCCTCAGATTTTAGAAATAGGGATTTTAAAAAATAAAAACCGACGATTCGAGTGATGATGAAATCGTCGGTCAAATTTGTGTTACATGAAGATTTTGGCTGCTATTCAAAATTTCCCTGTACACTGGACTTATTGCTTTAGCTCTAAAGGTCAGCAAAAATTCGTGGATGCCAGTCCAAATTTTTGTACCTTGTACCCTATATAACGTCACCCTGTAGTGGATGGTTGACAATAAAATGAAAAAAAACCTGATTTTTTTTATACTAGCTTGTTGAAGATCACTGAGTCATGCATATGTTGCCGCTAAGTCGTTATTTTATCTGGTTTTTCGTTATATGTTTTATTTTTACCTGTATTTGCGGTGTACTCGCAGCCTTGCTGCCGATGGGCATGGGTGCAGTCTTGACGATTGTTCCGTATCTGGTAGCCATGATTTGGGGGCTTTTTAAATTTTTAAAACAGCAAAAACGTGCCCCGACCCAAGCAGAGCGTAAAAAATTCACCCTCGGGTTTAGCCTGATTTACTGGGGCTATAATTTATTATTTCTCTTGCTCGGTATTGTTATCGCCACCCGTTCCAATCCGAATGCCTGGCAGGACTTTCTGTTGTATCTACAGCAGCCACAATTTATGAGTATTGTGCTGATCATGTTCCTGATGATCGCAATTCCGCTGTATCTGCTGACCTACTGGTTTTATGGCAAGCAGGCCCAGCGTATGGCAGAGAAAATGTTTGGCCATCCACCTCAGTGAGTATAGATGAATCATTGTGTGACGACTGATCTTCATAAATTGATTGAATGATGAAAGATACAAATTCTCCACTACAAAGATCTTCTCGGTTTAAAAAGCTAAAGATGAGTGGCGTATAATTTAAATCAAGAAAATAATAAGGCGAAGAATGACGAATGTATAAACCTGTAGTGCTGTTGACGGGAGCGAGTGGTTTTATTGGCAGTCATCTCGTGCATTTTTTACTGGAACGGGATTATCGGGTGATTGGTCTGACCCGTCAGAAAAATAAACCTGAACTACATCCGGACTTTCATTGGATTAACCAGCTGGATGAATTAAAACAGCATCAGATTGATTATGTGGTCAATCTGGCTGGCGAAAGTATTGGTCAAGGCCGCTGGACGGCAGCGCGTAAAAAGAAATTGCTGAATAGCCGTTTAGATACCTCCAGACATTTATTTGATTATTTAGAAAAAAATCAGCTTAGACCGAAACGGATTATTTCAACATCGGCCGTTGGCTATTATGGCATTGACCCCAATGAGCGCTGGGAACAGGTCTGCACGGAGCAAAGTCCGCCACAAGATATTTTTATGTCCGAACTCTGTGCGAAGTGGGAGCAGCTGGCCTTGTCCTATACTAACCAGAACACCAAGATTGTTCGCTTTGCGGTGGTGTTTGGCAAAGGTGGTGGGATTCTTCCGCAGATGCTATTGCCGATTAAGCTGAATCTGTTTGGGCGGATTGGTCATGGACGTCAGCCAGTGACCTGGGTGCATCTAGAGGATGTGCTGCGTGCGATTGAATTCTTGATACTTGAGGATACAGCCGAGCAGATCTTTAATGTGGTCGCGACAGAAAAAAGTAGTCAGGCCCAGTTTGCACGAACTGCGGCCCAGATTCTGCAACGTAAACCCTTACTTCCACTACCCGCATGCAGTCTGAAAATGATGCTCGGAGAACAGGCACAACTGGTATTGAATGGTCAGTATGTACAGCCCAAAGCCTTGCAGGAAGCTGGATTCCAGTTTCATTATCCAACCCTGAAAGAGGCGCTGGATAATATCCTAAAGCACTAAACGACTGGGCTCGAATAAACGGACTGGATCATAAGGATCTGGATCAACGATTAGCGTTTGTTCAAGTATGAGTTGAGCGAGCAACTTGCCTGATGCCGGTCCCATGCATAAACCATTGCGGAAATGTCCAAAATTGGCCCAGGCATTGTGTAGCTTGGGAATTCTGCCTATATAGGGAATACCCTCGGGTGAGCTGGGTCTTAATCCGGCCCATTGCTTGACCAGCGGAAAATCTGCCAGTTCCGGTACCATCTCGATGCACGCCTGTAAAATATCCTGCCGAATTTCGGCAGAAGGCGAGGTGTCAAAACCGACCTGACGCATACTGGAACCACATAAAATATGTCCGTCTGGTCGTGGAATCAGGTACATCACCTTGTTCATGCACATGGTCGGCAGCCAGTTTTCTGGCGTTTTAAACAGCAGCATCTGACCTTGCACCGGTTGTACCGGAATTTCCAAACCAAGTTGCTGTGACCAGTATTGTGACCATGCTCCGGTTGTGAACACATACTGATCTGCCTGAAAAACCTGGCTATGTTCATCTGAGATACTTTTTACACAGCCTTGCTGAATATTGAGCCGAGTGATTTTACAGTCTTCTTGCCAGGTGACACCAGGATGCTGCTTCAAATAGTGAATGATCGACTGTAATAACCGTGGATTACGGATATTCGCCAGTTCAGGGAAATAAATCGCCTGCTTGAATTTGCTCTGATTAATTCTTGGATTGATCTGTTGCAGTTTAGCCTGATCAAGCAATTCTGCCTGTTGCTGCGGATCCTGATGTGTTTTGGCATAACTTAAACCGATTTCAAAATCGGATTCATCAAAAATCAGCATACCTGTTTCATGAATCTGGAAATCGATGCCAGTGAAAGGTTGCAGTTTTTGATTCCAGTCCTGATACATGGGTTTGGCATGTCGAGCCAGAGCATTTACAGCAGCGGGATAACGCCACGGATACATCGGGGAAAGGATTCCTCCTCCAGCCCAGGATGCAGCCTGTCCGGCGGCCTGTTGATCAAAAAGGGTAACAGAACATCCCTGTTCAAGCAGTTCCAGCGCCGACATCAAACCGGTGATGCCAGCGCCGACAATGGCAATATGCATTGCGCCGAAATCCTTTTACTTCATGTCTTTCAGTTTAAGCGCAGCTTCTTCAGCAAAATAGGTCCAGATACCATCTGCACCGGCACGACGACAGCTCATCAATGATTCTAAAATGACGCTATCAGATAACCAGCCATTTTGAATTGCCGCAGCCAGCATCGCGTATTCGCCACTGACCTGATAGACAAAGGTTGGTACGCCAAAAGTGTCTTTGACTTCGCGGACGATATCCAGATAAGGCATGCCCGGTTTAACAATCACCATGTCTGCACCTTCCTGAATATCCAGCGCAATTTCATGCAGGGCTTCAGCACGGTTACCGACATCCATCTGGTAATTGTATTTATTGCCGCCTTTTAAATTGCTGGCAGAACCGACTGCATCACGGAACGGACCATAGAAACTTGATGCATATTTGGCTGAATAGGCCATGATGGAGGTATAGATATGACCATTTTTTTCAAAGGCCTGACGAATCGCACCGATCCGGCCATCCATCATGTCACTTGGAGCAAACACATCTGCACCGGCTTCGGCATGGCTCAAGCCCTGTTTAATCAGGCACTCGACCGTTTCATCATTTAAGACATAACCGTTCTCATCAATAATGCCATCCTGACCATGTGTGGTATACGGGTCTAATGCGCCGTCAGTAATCAGCACCATTTCTGGCAGTTCTTTTTTCAATAAACGCAAGGTGTTTTGTACCAGACCATCTTCACGCCACGCAGCTTCTGCAGTCAGGCTTTTATCTTCTTGTGGGGTGACCGGAAATAGCGCCAGTTTATTGACACCGAGTTCCAGTAGACGTTCTGATTTTTTTAACAACAAGTCCGCTGACAGACGCTGGATATTCGGCATACTTGGAATATCTTGGGTCTGGTTTTGTCCTGGCAGGACAAATACTGGATAAATGAGATGATCTGCCGCGAGATGGGTTTCACGAACCATCGAACGTAAATGTTCATTTTTACGAATACGACGCATGCGAGTTGCAGGAAACGCGGGACGATTGAACGTATAAGTCATAAAAATCTCAGTAATCAGTATTAAACTAGGCCTCTATTGTAGCCCTAACTCAAATTTTTGGGCATAAATTAGCGGTTTTTTATTGTGGTGGATTCGGGCAGAGTGATGAGTAAGACAGAGAGAAACTGGACGGGTAATATACATCTGGGCTCGAAAGTGGATATTGATGTAGTCCTGAAACAGCTGGTACATGCTTTTAATAGCTCTCCTTTTTTTAAGCATAACGGCATGACCATGCGGGTGGTCGAGGGCCAGATTGAGGCCTATGTAGAAATGCAGGATTTCATGATTGGTAATGTGGCTTTCCAGATTCTGCATGGCGGTCTGGCTGCAACTGTACTGGATAGTGTCGGTGGTATTGTGGCCATGGGCGAACTGTATAAAAAAGCTGAACCGGAAACGATTGCAGATACCATTAAAAAAGTATCGCGTCTGGCGACGGTCGATATGCGGGTAGATTATCTGGCGCCTGGACGTGGCAAATATTTTATTGCACGTGCAGAAACCTTACGTTTGGGGCGTAAGGGCTGCACCATGCGCATGACCATGGTCAATGATGAAGATAAAGCGATTGCAACAGCGATTGCGTCTTATGCCTATTAATGAAATCGTGAATTGAGAAAGTTAAAAAGCACTGTTTAACAGTGCTTTTTTTATAATGATCAAATATGAACCTAGAGGATTTAGAGATCAGATTTAGCCCGTTTCAAGGCATTTTGCCATTTGGCTAAATGCATTTCTTTTTCGTCATTTTGCATGTTGGGTTCAAAAGCACGGTCCAGCTGCCAGGACTGGGAAATTTCATCCAGGTCTGAAAATACGCCAGCTTTTAATCCGGCCATAGCGGCCGCACCCCAGGCAGTGGCTTCCAGCATTTTCGGACGCAGTACCGGTACATTCAGAATATCGGCCTGAAATTGCATCAGCATGTCATTGCTGCTGGCACCACCATCAACCCGCAGTTCTTTCAATGGATGTGCAATATCAGATTGCATCGCACTGAGCACATCCGATACCTGAAAGGCGATTGATTCTAATGCTGCACGAGCGATATGCGCTTTGGTCGTACCGCGTGACATGCCACAGAGTAAGGCACGTGCTTCACTATCCCAATGCGGCGCGCCCAGACCGGTAAATGCCGGAACCAGAACCACGCCGTCACTATGCTCGACCTGGTGTGCCAGTTTTTCCACATCACTACTTTTTTGAATAATTCCGAGGCCATCGCGTAACCATTGCACTACAGCACCGGCCATAAATACGCTGCCTTCCAGCGCATAGGTAGTTTGGCCCTGGGCTTGCCAGGCAAGAGTAGAAAGCAGCTTATTCTGGCTAAGCTGAATATTATGCCCGGTATTGAACAGCATAAAACAGCCGGTGCCATAGGTGTTTTTAGCACTGCCCACCTCAAAACAGGACTGGCCAAAGAGTGCAGACTGCTGATCCCCCAAAATGCCGGTGATGGGAATATTGGCCCCAAGTAAGCCAGAAGCAGTGTCAGCGACATAACAATCAGAAGAGATAATTTTCGGTAAGACCGAAGCCGGGATATTAAACAGCTCGAGCAGCTCTTCATCCCACGACCGTTGCTGCAGATTCATTAACATGGTACGAGAAGCATTACTGGCTTCAATGACGTGCTCTGCGCCTTGGGTCAGATTCCAGATCAGCCAGCTATCGATAGTACCAAATGCCACATGGCCTTGTTCAGCGAGTGCTCGTACTCCCTCGACATGCTCTAAAAACCAGACCAATTTTCCCGCACTAAAATAAGGGTCAATCCTTAAGCCTGTTTTTTGCTGAATTTTGGACATCAGGCCTTGTTCAATCAGCCGGTTACACCAATCAGACGTACGACGGTCCTGCCAGACGATTGCCGGGGCGAGCGGTTTGCCGTTTCGACGATCCCAGACTACAGTGGTTTCACGCTGGTTAGTCAGGCCAAGGGCTCTAATATCTTTTGCCAGAATACCTGCAGTCGCTAAAGCTTGCTGTACCACCGCAATCTGTGAGCTCCAGATTTCCTGTGCATCCTGTTCCACCCAGCCTGAATGTGGGGTGTGGATATGCGTTTCACGTTGAGCCGTTGCCTGAACTTGTCCATGTTCATTAAAAATAATGGCCCGACTTGACGTAGTTCCCTGATCTAGTGCCAGTAAATAGCTCATAATTTTTCTGTTATTTGGCTTGAAAAGTAAAATATTAGCGCAATAATGTAATTAAGCGCATCAAGTTGTGTAAATGTTCAGAAAATACATCGTAATTTTTGACATTTATGCTATGATTGCCTTGTACTTTGGGGGTGTTTCTGGCTTCGACGCTGGTGATGAAACTCATAGATGCATGCCGAGAGCGCATTTTCTCTCGTAAATCAAATTTGCATTTTTTAGTCGCAAACGACGAATCATACGCTCTAGCTGCCTAAGGGCAGCTTGTCCGTCTCTCCGAATACTTGTGGTTAGAGAGTCCGACTGAAGCGCACGCACACAAGTCCGTATAAAGCCAAGCCTCGGGGCTTTGTACTAAATTAAGAGGATCGCGATTTGTACCCTGTTCGTCGGGTCACAAAGAGTTAAAACAATAGACGATATCTAAGCATGTAGTATTCTCGAGCGTAGTGCTGGCGGACGCGGGTTCAACTCCCGCCACCTCCACCAAAATTCTTTCCGAAGTAATCCATCGGAATCTAAAAAAGCCTTTAAACTCAATGTTTAAAGGCTTTTTTTATGCCTATTTGTCCGATATTGTCTGATCCCATTTGACCCCATATTTGCTCTTTGTGGGTAAATATTGGGAAAATTTACCCAGAAATTAATACATCAATTATGGGTAATCTACATGCCACTAACAGATACTGAATGCAGAAAAGCACAGCCGAAAGACAAACAGTATCGTCTTTCAGATTCACATGGTTTATCTCTAATCATTACCACCAAAGGTCAAAAATATTGGAATGTTCGCGTCACTGTCCATGGTGAACGTAAGTCTGAATCGCTTGGCCCATATCCAGATTTAAGCTTAAAAAAGGCAAGAGAACTTGCATATGAGCTTAAGCATCGATACTCACGTTCAGTATTGCATGAAGACTTAAAGCCCTATTTCAAAGAAGTTGCAGAAGATTGGTTCAATAATCAAAAAGAAACCTGGTCATCCAAACATATTAGTAATGTACGAGCTTCATTGGATGAGCTTTATATTGCTCTTGCTAATAAGCGTATAAATCAGATTCAGGCTCCGGAGATTCTGCAGATCATTAAGAAGATCGAAGCTAGAGGCTCGCTTGAAATTGCAAAACGGACCTTATCTCGTTGCGGCATGGTCATGAAGTATGCTATTGCGCATGGCTATCGTTATGATAATCCGGCAGGTGATCTGGTTTATGCTCTTAAGAACAAAAGAGTCAAAAACCTGGCTTCGCTTACAGCCTCTGAAATGCCTGAATTTTTAAGAAAGATAAGAGCATACCCAAGTGATGCTCAGACACATCATGCCATTATTCTGATTATGCTGACAGGGGTTCGGGTTAGTGAATTGCTGCAAGCACGTTGGGAAGAATTTGATTTAGAAGGACGTAAGTGGGATATCCCTGAAGAGCGGATGAAGAACCGTCTTCCGCATCGTGTACCGTTGACGGACATGATGATTGCTGAGCTAAAGGCTTTGAGGCTTACCCATAATCAGGAACTGCTATTTCCACATCGTTTAAATAACAAAGAACCTATGCGTAGCGAGTCTATTTTGGCTGTGATCAAACGTTCAGGCTATGCGGGACGAATGACCACACATGGTTTTAGATCGCTATTCAGTACAGTTATAAACGAATCGAATCTGTTTAATCCAGATGCCATTGAACGCCAGCTTGCACATGTGCCCCAGAATAGAATTCGCTCGGCATATAACCGAGCGCAATATTGGGATGAGCGGGTGAGATTGATGGAGTGGTATGGAGAGCAGGTTAAAATATGGATAGAATATTGATATTAATTTATACAAGACTAAATAAACTGAAATCCCCCTTGAAGCATATTGGTTCAAGGGGGATTTTTTATGTCTGATAGAAATATTGGTTGGTGGAAATACTTGTCTAGCATGTTGTAATTGAGTGCAATGATTATTGTAAGTTATAAAATTTGCTGTTGTATTTGTAAAAAATTGCTGCGATAAAAACCTGAGTTTGCTGTAGTAAAAAAAGAGTAAATGATTCATTATAGAATAATAAAACAATAACTTAGGGTATTTCAGCGTGTCTAATACTACTTATTTGAGCAATTCTTCCTTCGTGCGGAGCAGTGATTTATTTAAGATTATGGAACTCCGCTATTCACATTCTATTTTTGATAAGGATGGTTGTTTTAATATCATCTCACCAGTTTCAAATTCCTTAGAGTTGATTCGATGGTATCGTAATTGTGAAGATTATTTTTACCAATTGTCCGTCGAAGCTACGCCTCCTTCTGTAAATGATTTTGCGTCCTTTCAAACAGAATCAGATAAGTTAATAGTCAAAGATGAAGTGCTTGGAAATTTTGGAATAACAGAATACTCACAAGATTGTAGGAAGCTATACTCTGATTTGAGGTTACGTGAATATCGAAATTTGGTACTAAAAAAATATGGTGACAATGAACTGACCCATTGGTTAAAGGAAGTGTACCCCGTACGAGAACAGCTAAAATTATTAGCCAAAAATGAAGCGCGATTTGATGTAGATTTAGAATATCAATATCAATTTGAAGACGTACAGCTATTTTTAAAAAATACCCAGAGTGCATACTTTTTAGCATTTGATATTGAAATTGAAGCGGATCAGTTCAAAGGGGATGCGATTGAAAATTGGCGAGAAAATGCTGTTTTGTTAAAACCTCTATTAGAGAATGCGCTGAATGATATTCTGAAACAACAGTCGGATACTTTACGATTTTATGTGAAGTTTGAAGATGATGGGGTATATGGCTTTCGATTCCATGTAGTCATTTTTTTGCAATCTTTGACTTTGACTGAATCATCGTGGCTAGCAGAATTTAATGAAAAATTGCAACATAGATTGTCTGATAAAGTGTTGTTAAATGAGTGGTTGAAGCCACTTTACACAAAAAAAATAGACGAATGGCGTAATCATAGGGATTTAAATGAATTATGTTACTCCAAAGAAGATTTGGATGAGATGGAGCAAAGTATCCATTCCACTTTTCAAGACTATCAGCACGATATTATTTTTAAAATTATCAATTGGAATGAGCAATTAAGAAAGCTTCAACCTGAATTAAAGTTTGGAATAGATGATTCTTTTAGTAATGAAGACAGGCAAAAATTAGAGTATTGGGGGATTAAATACTTATTTATTTCTAGTAAGTATCTATATTTCCAGAAACATCATGAGGATTTACATCCATCTATAGTAAGCTTTGTTTATCGATTCTCAACCCACCCAAAAAAAATTCAGACTAAATTAGCAATACCTGAAAAACAGGAAAAATATAGTCGCTCTAGGGGTGAACAAAAGACAGAAAATTCAAATCAGTCAGGAAGAAAAAAATCTCAAGCGAATGAAGAGCCTGTAACCCATCAAAGAAGGACTGAGGTTAACCAAACTTCTTTCTACAGTGAAAAATTTGATATTACCAATAATTTACCTTTGGCTGACATTGTTGAATCAAAACCTAGACCAAAATTTCAAAGTAAACCTATTTTCAAAATAGAAAAGCTTCATGTTGGTGCACCTAAAGATGAAGATTTAATAAATCCCTCAAAAATCCTCATTTTAAAAGACTTTATTGATTACGTCTTGGATGAGAAAAATGGCATATGGAAAACTGAAATTAAAAATAAGCAACGTGTCAGTTGGGCTGAAATATTATTTAAAAATAAGATTCTTGATGCAGAACTTTTAGATTTTCTGATCAGGTTTGAGCATTTTATTGATAATTTACTAAGTGCTGCAAATCCTTATTTTGCAGTAGTACCAAAACGAGAATGTAATCCTGAAGAAATGTCTGTTGTTGGGGGGCAGTATCTTTCTTTACTTTATGACTTTCATACACAAGATATTGAAAATAAGTTAAATGAGCTGAGTATTCAATCAGGTTATTGGATTTTGGTTACTAGGATGTTTGAATCTCGTGCTAATGAAGAATATCAGTCCGATCTTTTACAATTGAAGATGCATCACCAGCAAGTTCAAAAGCTTAATGACTTGATGAAAAAGGCGCAAGTATTGGTTGCAGAGTATCAAAAGAAAATGAAGCAACCTTTAACATATCTAAAGTATGCAAATGCAAAGTTGTGGCAAAAGGCTTTTGATAAAGAACGCATTCTTATGCGTTGGCAATTTAATCTGCCAAGTGACTCCAATGTAAAAGAAGAATTAATGTCAGTTTTTAATAAATTTAAAACGAGGTTATCAGGTAAAGAACGCCACTTTAAGGATGTTCAACATATTCTATTGGAATGTAAGAAGCATCAAAGTGCTTCTTTGGATGTTGTATTGATTTTTGATAGTGCTGAATTAGCGGAACATCAAAATAAGCTCAGTGAGCATGTTGTAGAATTATGGACAAAAACTGTAGAAGCTGAAATGAAAAAGCGAGGAAACCAAATGAATTTTGGTCAACTTGAAGATTTAGCACATAGTATTAGCTTGATTCCAACACATGAACAATTGGCAGTGAAATATCTATTTATTAAAAATAGTAAGATGGCTAAGGACAAATTAGTCATTTCTGATCTTATTCCATTTTTTATTTCGCAAGCTATTTTTTTACAGGATGTCTCTTCCGATCAAAGATACAAACTCAGCATGAGCCAATATTTAACAAACTTGTTTGTTAAAAAAGAGTCTGTGAGTAAGAAACCTTTAAGATCTACAGTTAAAAAAATGCCATTGAAACTGGAAGAACATACAACAAAACTAAGCTTAACAATTGACGAATCAGTGACTTAACTTTAGCTTAACTCAACCACCCCCATATAGCCCGTAATATGGGGGTATTTAAGAAACACCGCCCTTGCCACTAGGAACTATTGAGGTGTCTTTCTAGTATGTCTTATTCGGTAGTTTATAATATAAACAAATAAAGCTTAGGATTATCAATAACTCACAGAAAGAATAAACACATTTATCTGATGATACCGTGATTTCAATAAACTATACGATTTCAATTGCATCAACTAATGATAGTGAACACATATTGATCTATACGTAATCGGAGCAATCATAGATTTATTCAAGCCTTCAACCCAAACTCATAAAAGTAAGTGAATTCAATAGCTGACTGAATATTGGTACAACAAGATAAGATAGCTTTCAAAATAAAAAAATACATAAGTGACTGATGAGATGAATCAACTAAAGGAAATTCACACAATGACATCTCAACGACAAAATCAACCACTTTCAGAAAGCCAAATTCTATTGGATATTGAAAAATTCACACAAGAAATTATTAGTTGTGGACTTTATTCTGAACAATTGACGTACTTCAAATACCTCTTGGAGCAATTTGATCTTATCTATGATATAGATTTGTTTTACTGCGATTACCTACAAGCATTCATCAAGCTGAAATTAATACTAGATGGGATGCGCTATAGTCCTTTTCAACCTATAGGATCAGATTATCAAACAGCTGATAACTATGACTTTGTACTTTCACTGACACCTGAACAATTACAGGAACTACTGCAACAGGCTCAGCTTTGTAAGAGCAGTATCTATACAGATATTCAGCAGTTTCATTTACAGGAAGTTGATAATGCAAAAAGTCTTGCGGAATATCTCACGAAGCTTTTTAAGCATTATTCACGGATACTAGTGGTACGGGTGGATTTGAAATATACAAAAGAAGCTCAGACAGACATCAATATTAAACAGTTTTATCAGCATTTTGAGAAGATGCGAAATCGCATATCAAATCAAGATACCTGTTTTGAAAATCTACATGGTTATGCTTGGGCAATGGAGCAAGGGACAGAAAATGGCGGTTATCACGTACATTTGCTATTGATCTATAGTGCGGATAAACATCGTAAAGGTTCATATCTGGCACAGCAAGTTGGTGAGAAGTGGGTTGAACTGACTAACCAACAAGGGACTTATTACAATTTGCATAATAAAGCATATATCAACCAATTGATAATGCAGGGTAATGAGATAGGCATCGGCACACTGTCACGGGAGGTGGAAGGCGATTTGGAGAAATTACTCACAGTTGGCTTGTATCTCACAAAGGAAACCAAAGAAAGCCAAAGGTTGAGGGTAAAGACTACTAAGGGTATGCAAACTTTTGGGCATGGAAAATTTGAAATAGACAGCAGACGAGGGATCAAAAAAGGCTGAACACAGCACTTTTGATTTATACATTATTAATCAAAAAAGCCATCTTGAATAAACCGCAAAAGTGGTTTTAAACGCATCATGCGACTACCGCGAGATGATGGCTATGCTACTAGCATCATAAGATCTAAGTTTCCTAAGACTGATTGAAACATATTTCAGTTATATAACATCAATATGAATCAATCAGGAATTGGATTTATCAAGTGATGAGTCCGTTCTAATTACATCAATCAAATAGAAGACTGCTCGATTTCATTCCTGATAAAGGGAGTGAGATTGAGCAGTCTTTTTTGTTTATTAAGGATAATTATCATGGCACATCAAATCGAAAAAATGGCTTATGTTGGTGATACCCCCTGGCATGGCTTAGGTAATCAACTCACTCAAAATCAGCCGATTGAAATCTGGGCCCAGCAAGCAGGCATGGATTGGCGGATTGAATCCTCCAATGTTAGCTACATGGCAAAGAATGAACGCGGGCAGAGCATCATTATGCCTTATGAAGAACAGCGGGTACTGTATCGTTCCGATACTCATGCACCCTTGTCTGTGGTCAGTCAGCGTTATCAGGAAGTCCAGCCTATGGAAATTCTGGAGTTCTACCGGGATCTGACTGAGCAATCTGGCTTTGAGCTGGAAACCGCAGGTGTACTTAAAGGTGGGAAGAAGTTCTGGGCATTGGCACGTACCGGGCAATCTACGGCACTCAAGGGCAAGGATGTCAGTAATGGCTATATTCTGCTGGCGACTGCCTGTGACGGTACACTGGCGACTACAGCACAGTTCACCAATATCCGGGTGGTATGCAATAACACCTTAGCAATTGCCTTACGTGGACAGAGCAGCAGTGCGGGTGTGGTCAAAGTCCCGCACAGTACCAAGTTTGATGCGGATAAGGTCAAACAACAATTGGGTATTTCAGTCCGTGCATGGGATGAACACATGTATGAAATGAAACAGCTGAGTCAACGTAAAGTCACTCAAGGTGAGGCAGCAGCTTTCTTTGATGCAGTGTTCAACAATACCAGCATGAGTGTTGCCGATCAGGAGGAGAACATCATTCAGTTCTATCGGAATATGGCTACTCCAACTCCAGCCAAAGAAAAGCCTGAACCGAATGGACGTGCCATGACTAAAGTCATGGACATGTTTAATGGGCAAGGACGTGGTGCGGAGCTCAGCTCAGCCAAAGATACCGCCTACGGTTTACTGTGCAGTATTACAGAGTTTGCCGATCATGAACGTCGTGCCATGAGTACCGATCATCGTCTGGACTCTGCTTGGTTTGGTGCAGGTGCTGCGTTAAAGCAGCGTGGACTAGAACAGGCGCTTCGCTTAGTGGTTTAAGTTTCATTTAAGCCAGTGCTATTACAATAATGGTCAAGGGTCATGTAGATGATCCTTCTCCAGTGAAAACCCCCTTTTGCCACATCTCCAGATGTGGCTTTTTTTATGCCAAAAATTTTTACAGACCTCACTCCTTATAAGGATTAAAGCATGAATCAGATTACACCGATAAATACCTCTCAACTCCCTCATTTCCCAATTCCGAATGAGATGAATGAATCAAATACCGTAGGTAAACGAACAGCGACAGCCAAACGTTTAGCCAATACTAAAAATATGGATTACCAAGAATGGCTAGAAGTGCGTAAGCAAGGGATTGGCAGCAGTGATGCTGCAACCGCCTGTGGCCTAAATCCTTATATGTCTATGCTGGAGCTGTGGATGATCAAGACTGGTCGAACTCAGCAAAATATAGATGATGACAGCTCAGGCGTTGCACCTTTGTATTGGGGAAAACAGTTAGAGCCGCTGGTGGCTGAGTACTACAGTCGGCACACCAACAATAGAGTCCGTCGGGTCAATGCCGTGCTTCAGCATCCCGATCAGGATAAGTCGTTTATGTTGGCAAATCTGGACTATGCGGTCGTGGGTAGCGATGACGTGCAGATTCTGGAATGTAAAACAGCTGGGGAACATGGTGCCAGGCTATGGCGAGATGGTGTGCCGTTATACGTGTTGTGTCAGGTGCAACACCAACTTGCAGTCACAGGTAAACAGGCAGCACATGTCTGTGTCCTGATCTGTGGGCATGAAACCAAGATCTTTAAAGTCAGCCGTTCTGAATCAGTGATTCAACACATCATTCAGGCAGAGCGTTATTTCTGGGAATGTGTGGAAACGGATACACCGCCATCAGTCGATGCCAGTGAATCCGCAGCCAAAGCCATTCTGCAACTCTATCCAGCGCATGTGCCGCTGAGCGTTGAAGATCTCTCGCAAAATGAAAATGCCAACTTGATGTTCGATCAGCTCATCAAAATGAAAGAAGAGATTCAGCATAAGCAAGAACGCTTTGACCAGTTGAAGCATCACATCCAAATGCTGATGAAAGATGCTGAACGAGCCACCTTTGCTCATGGCTCGGTGGTCTGGAAGAAAGCCAAGGATTCCATCAGTCTGAATACCAAAGCATTACTTCAGCATCAGCCTGAACTCATTGAGCTTTACCCACTTCAAAAGCAAGGCAGTCGTCGATTCAACATCTATACCGACTAGCCTGTTTCAGCCCATTCAAATAGCGAGGCGAAAAAACCGCTCCCCGCCCTCCATTCGCTAGGAATAGAGGGCAATACGGTCGCGGCTTTTGTAGCGAGCTATATACATATTTATTGAATCAGGTGATCTATATAAAGCTGGATGATCTGTACAAAATCAAATTGAGGAAAATAAAATGATTAAAGGTCTAGCAATTACACCGCCTACGTTGGGGCGTATCAGTATTGGTCGGATGGTGGAAAAGAATGGCAAACGCCTACCGGAAAAGGATGACCAGTTCACTATTACTAGCCAAATTCAAAGCAAAGATGGATGGGTGAAACATCCACTGGATGAACAGCTTCGAGCGAATGTACCCAATCAAAAGCTACGCTCAATTCCTGTCAGAATGATCTTCAATGATCCTGACTTAAACCTACGTGCAGAATACACCTTATTTGACCGTCAGACCGGACGGCCAGTCTGTGTCGGCAATGGAGAGACCTGCCAGCGTTTAACCAATCAAGGGGTCGAGCAACATCCATGTCCATCCCCTGATTTATGCCCATTGGCTCAAGGAGGGAACTGCAAGCCCTACGGTCGCCTGCATGTGAATTTGGATGATTCGGATGAATTTGGCACCTTTATCTTTAGAACCACAGGCTTTAACAGTATTCGGACTTTGGCTGCACGACTGAGTTATTACCATGCAGCTTCAGGAGGCTTACTGTCGTGCCTACCATTGCAACTGACTTTAAGAGGGAAAAGTTCCACACAAAGCTATCGTCAGCCGGTGTATTACGTGGATCTGACTTTACGGGAGGGCATTAGCCTAAATGATGCGATTACTCAAGCCAAGCAAATTGATGAACAGAGCAAGCAGGCAGGGTTTTATCAGGAGGCTTTGGACTTTACGGCAAGGAAGGGTTTTGCGAATGCGCGATTTGAACCGGATATAGAGGAAGGATTGGATGTGCTGGAAGAATATTACCCTGAACAAGAACAAAACCGGGTGGTGGAGCAACAAGCTTCGCCTGAAGAGTTTGTACAGGATATTCAGCAGGGGTTACAGCAAAGTGTACGAGCTGTGAATTAAGCGAGAGGAGATAGCTAACGTTAAATTTTACAGACCAGCTCTATTATTTGAGCGAATAGCCGCTCGCATCAATGATTAGGAGCTAGCCTCATGAATGCGTTTATCGGTCAAACATTTCAAATGAATCAACTCATTAGCATTAAGCAGGTCGTAGAATTTGTCGGTGTGGGGCGTTCTACCATCTACGAGATGATGGATGAGGACTCACCTTACTATGATCCAACCTTTCCAAAGAAAGTTAAAATTACTCAAAATCGTATCGGCTGGTCAGCTTATGAGATCCATCAATGGATTGAAAGTAAGTTGGCGAGTCGAGAATAAGGGATGCTCTTAGCTCCCTTATTTTTTTGTTTTCTTGTAGACTGAAAATGTCTTTTAGCCTAAGTGTCCGTAATGAAAACAATAGACTACTACAATAAGCATGCAGAAGAATTTACAGCTTCAACGTTTGAAGTTGATATGGAAAGCCTATATCAGCCATTTCTAGTTGAGCTGCAGGAAGGTGCTCGGATTCTTGACGTTGGCTGTGGTCCAGGACGAGATACTCTGGCTTTTAAAAATAAAGGCTATCAGGTCGATGCAATAGACTATTCAGAAGAACTCGTCAAAAAAGCAACTCAGCTTACAGGTATTCCTGTTAGGTTACAGAGCTTTTATGAGATTGATGCTGATCAAGCTTATGATGGAATTTGGGCGTGTGCATCGTTGTTGCATTGTGAGCGTACTCGTTTAAAGGAAGTGATAGGAAAACTGCTGAGTGCGCTTAAGCCAAACGGTATGCTTTATATGTCTTTCAAATATGGCAACGGCGATAGACAGAAGGATGGGCGGCAATTTACTGATTTAGATGAGGTTCAGGCAAAAGCTTTACTTGGGCAGTTTGATCGTGTCCAACAGATCCAGCAATGGATTACGATTGATCAACGACCTGAACGACAAGAAAAATGGCTCAATCTGATTTGGAAAAAACATGCCTGATTTTATTCCTACGGCGCAAGAACAGCTTAAGTTCCTTAAAAATATTCAGCTGATCCTACAGTCAGGTAGTTTTAGCAGTACCTATAAATTTGCATTGCTCATTAGCCTTAGCCGATTGGCTATTGAAAAAGGTGAAGACTCAGGTGAGAGCCTATCACTTGAGTATGCTGAGATTGCAGAAAAGTTTATCGAGCTGTATTGGAAGCAGGCTGTACCGTATGTATTTAACGATGCAGGACAACTGATTTTAAATCAGAACAATGGTAAGCAAGCTGCCATTGTAAACCGAATCATTGAGCTTCGGCATAGTTACTCATCTCTTGGGCTGTTAAGACGAAACTCACTGGTATGGTTAAAGCTCGTTAAAGATGTGGCTCGTACTGTAAAAGACATGCCAGTCCGTTATCTACAAAACATTAATGGTCAAAATTTTGAGTTTTTATATCAGCTTGATCGGTGTGGAAAGCAACTTATTCTTCTACCGCAAGTCATGTTTTGCTTAAGGCAATTCAGTGAGATCATTGAAGAGCTGTGTCAGAAACGTTGGATCGACTATATCCGGAAGAATAGCAGCAATGCGTCCATCTTGAATCAATTACCTAATCTTGAACAATTCATGTTTGAGCCGAGTAGAAACCAGTTGAATGCGGTAGCAAATGTATTGGTCGATCTACAGGACTGTAAATGCTTCTACTGCAATAAACCGATGCGCAATGGCAATTACGCCGTTGATCATTTCATTCCATGGTCTATGTATCCATCAGATACAGGGCATAACTTCGTATTGGCAGATTCAAGCTGTAATTCTAAGAAAAGTAATCTACTCGCATCTGATGAGTTTTTGCATAAGTGGCAAGAGCGTAATGAAGAACAAGATTTGATTATTGTGGATCGAATTTCTGTGCTGGGGTTCCTAACCAATAAAGAACGGTCACATAAGGTTGCAGAGTGGGCTTATCGGCAAGCTAATGAAAATAACTATGTTAAATGGAATGTGATAAATAGCTAAAGTCTTATAAATTAGAAGACGAAAAATTCATTAAAATAAATATAATGAAAGAGTTATTTAGAATAATTATTGGGGGAATCGTGCTTTTAATTGACAATAAAACCGAAACGGTAAGTGAAAAACTGAAGCAAATTGATAATACTGATGCGACTTTATCGATGCAGTCAAATAAATTCACGATCTATGCCTTTGATGCTTTAAGAAAAGAATTAACTACTATAAAAAAATCAAGAATATTGCTTTCTCAATCACACTGGGACATGCAATCATTGGTAGGTTGTGAGAAAGATACCAGTCTTATAAATCAATTAGGACAAAAAAGAATAGCTTTGAAGTGTTTGGAGTGGCTGAATAAGAGTCATGTCGAGATCGCTACTCATTCACGTGCTGCAGAATCTAATAATATCATTTGTATAGAAAAGGGCGATGCTTTATCTGCAATTTATGGAGATGCTTCTTTTAGTCCAGAAGGATTGGGTGAAATACCTCCTCTAAAGCAGCAAATGATTACTTACACGGATGATGCTTTAGTTGCGTGTAGAGTCTTAGAATGGTTTAAAAATCTTTGGGATGATCAGGAAAATCTAGTTCATATAAAGAAAGAAATTGTCAAAAGGATTGAAACACTCACGGAGGATCAGCCTCTAGAGAGTATCTATTTACTCACGTTATTTAATATTTTTAGTAACTTTCTGGGTGATCTTGATCAAGAAAAATTACTGAGAAGTAAAACTGGCTTTAAGGATTCGATTGTCTGGAATAAGCTTTTTAAATTCCAAAAGGATGGTGTTGTTGGAGCCATTGAAAAACTTGAAAAATTCAATGGTTGTATTATTGCTGATAGCGTAGGTTTAGGGAAAACATTCGAAGCATTAGCGGTGATTAAGTACTATGAATTGCGTAATGATCGAGTTTTAGTTCTCTGTCCTAAAAAATTACGTGATAACTGGACGATGTACACTATTAATGATAAGCGCAATATCCTAGCTGAAGATCGTTTCAATTATGACGTTTTAAATCACACAGATCTAACACGTACTAAAGGTTTTTCGAGTGAGATAAATTTAGAAACCTTAAATTGGGCTAATTATGATCTTGTGGTGATTGATGAATCCCATAATTTTAGAAATACGCCTACGAAAGTGACTGGCAATAGCCGATATGAAAAATTGTTAAATGACGTATTGAGAGCTGGCGTAAAAACGAAAGTGTTGATGCTTTCAGCAACTCCAGTCAATAACAGAATGAATGATTTAAAAAATCAAATTGCATTCATTACGGAAGGGCGAGATGTTGCATTTATAGATCAGGGCATTAAAAGTATAGAAAGAACTTTAATGTTGGCCCAGAAGCAATTCAATCAATGGGTGAAGTTACCCGTAGATGAGCGAACGACGGCAAATTTATTAGACAGTATGAGCTTTGATTACTTTAAACTCTTGGATATTGTCACAATTGCACGGTCTAGAAAGCATATTGAAAAGTATTATGGTGTTGAGGATATCGGTAAATTTCCAGAACGTTTAAAACCTAAAAATATTTATGCTGATTTAGATTTAAAAGAGGAATTTCCGCCACTCAAAGAAGTTAATAAAACCATCAGACGATTGACGTTAGCTGGATACTCGCCATTGAAATACGTCAGAAATGACAAAAAAGATGAATATTCTCGTAAGTATGATAAAGCCGTTGGGGGCGGTAAAGGGGTCTTTAAACAGATTGATCGTGAAGAAAGCTTAATTCATTTAATGCGTGTGAATCTACTTAAGCGTATGGAAAGTTCGATTCATTCGTTCACGCTTACTGTTGCAAAGCTCGTTAATCAAGTCACAGGCCTTCTCGATAAAATAGAGAAACTACAACATGGCGACATTGAAGCTTTAAATATAGAAGATATTCAAGATATAGAGTTTGAATCAGCTGAACTTGAACCCTATTTGATTGGCAATAAAACCAAAGTGCTTTTGCAAGATATGGATTTGATCCGTTTCAAGCAAGATTTGGCTGCAGATCAAATATTCTTAACCTCTATTCTGCAGATAGCACAAGAAATTGATATTTCAAGAGATGCTAAGCTTCATAAGCTTAAACAGGAAATTCTATTTAAAGTCCAAAATCCTATTAATGCGGATAACAAAAAACTAATCGTCTTTACCGCTTTTGCAGATACTGCTGAATATCTTTATAAAGAACTCTCATCTTGGGGTGTGAGTGCGTTAGGGATTCATAGTGCTCTTATTACTGGTAGTGGATCGAATAAAACAACATTAAAAGGTTTAGGTGCTGATCTTAATACATTACTTACTGGGTTTTCACCAATATCTAAAGAACGTGATAAAACAAATATTTCAGATGAAAAAGAAATAGATTTACTGATCGCAACTGACTGTATTAGTGAAGGACAGAACTTACAAGATTGTGACACTTTGATTAACTACGATATTCATTGGAATCCAGTCCGAATCATCCAACGATTTGGACGTATTGATCGTTTAGGCTCTAAGAACACACAAATACAATTAATTAATTTTTGGCCCAATATGGAGTTGGATGAATACATCAATCTTGAAGCGAAAGTTTCAGGGCGTATGGTGTTATTAGATATTTCAGCAACGGGTGAAGAAAATGTAATTGATCCAAATAATGTTGAAATGAATGATTTGGAATACAGAAAAAAGCAACTACAGCAACTTAAAGATGCAGTTGTCGATTTAGAAGATATGGCAGGTGGGATTTCTCTTACTGATTTAACTTTAAATGATTTCCGCTTAGATCTATCAAATTACCTTAATACGCAAAATAACTTACAAACGTTAGAGGCAATGCCTTTTGGATTGTTCTCAGCTGTATCCCTTCGACAATTTAAAGAGAGCTATGATATTCCGAAAGGAATTATTTTCTGCTTGAAAAGTTTAAAAACAGGGAAAGATGCTTTGCAAATTAGTGACCACTATCCTTTGCATCCTTACTTTTTAGTGCATGTTAGTTTTGATTTAGACATTGTTCATCAATATACACAACTCAAGCAGATTCTAGATATTTTTAAATTAGCATCTTTAGCTAAAGTTCAAGTCGATCAAACGGCGTACCAACAGGTTAATTTAATGACTAAACAGGGACAAGATACGACTTTATTTAAAAAAATGCTGGTCAAAGCAATTGAGAGTATAGAAGGGAAAAGTGAGGAGAAAGGAATCGAAAGCTTATTCCATAAAGGGGGTACTGTGCTATCAGCCTCAGGTAGTCAAAACCTGGAAGATTTTACAGTGGTGTCCTATTTGGTTATTACGGATTAAGAGTGGGAATAAAAATGAGTTTACTCGATGATTTTTTGAATCAGTTAAATATCCCTGAAAAATGCAAAGTAGATAAGACCGTCTTTAAGAAACTATTTGAACAGGCAAATGATGGTCATAAAAATATTTTAGATGCAAAAGATAGAGAATGTTTAAAAAAGGATATATCCAAAATTACGTGGTTATATAGTTTTAAACCGAGCACGCTCAACATTCCTGTGTACCAAACTGAAATTCGTGAATATTTAGAAGTCGCGGTCTTACTGGTGGAAGTCGAGGATAAAAAGAACATAGAAAGGATTCAGCAGTTTTTTAATCGTTGTATTCCTTATCCATTAGTGCTCTTATTTCATTTTAAAAATGAAGAAGAGGATTGCCTCAGTTTTGGTGTAATCCATAAGCGTACCAATCAGTCTGATAAAGAAAAATGGGTACTTGAAGAAAGTGTTATTTCATCTTGGCTGAATTCAGGACAATTGTCGGTAGTGGAGCAGAAATTTTTAGTAAGCATGCAACTATCTCAGTTATCATTCCAAAGCTTTTATCATTTTTATGATTCGATAAAAGCACGCCTAATTGCCTTAGAATGTGCAAGATATAGTGGCTCTTTTGAGCTTTCATCACAGGATGATCATCTCTCCACAGAGAGTCGTGAGAGTGCTTTGAAAAATTTAATTGAATTGGAAAAAAGACAAGTAGAAATCTCCAATAAATTAAAGAAAGAAAAGCAGCTAGGTCGACAGGTTGAGCTTAATGTTCAGCTACATAAGCTGAAAGATGAAATTCAGTCGATTGTTCGTCGTATATAGATTTCGAGTCATCCCAATTTTTAAACTTTGAAGTAATGGTTATGCAGAAAATAAGTCTTGAAGAAAACCAAAGTGAAAATTTGGTTCAGCAAAATATTGAACATCTAAAGCAGATTTTTCCTGAAGTTTTCTCTGAAGGTAAAGTCAATTTTGAAACCTTACGTCAGCTTTTGGGTGATCAGAAGGTTTTGGATGAAGGTGAAGAAAAGTATGGCTTGAACTGGCATGGGAAAAAGAAAGCCCGTCAAGCGGCATTGATGCCTTCACTTGGAACATTATTACCGTGCCCTGAAGAAAGTGTAGATTGGGATAACACGCAAAACTTATTTATTGAAGGTGATAACTTAGAAGTGTTAAAGCTTCTGCAAAAGAGCTATACCAATAAGGTTAAACTTATCTATATTGATCCTCCCTACAACACTGGTAGCGAGTTTATTTATCCAGATAATTTTCAAGAAAATTTAGATACTTATCTTCTTTATACAGGGCAAAAAGATGAAGAAGGTAACACTTTAACATCAGCGAAAGAAAAAGCGGGTCGTAAGCATTCCAATTGGTTGAATATGATGTATTCACGCCTTTTATTGGCGAGATCTCTTTTAAAGGATGATGGCGTTTTAGTAATCTCTATTGATGAAAATGAGCATGTCAATTTAGTCAAAATTGCACAAGAAATTTTTGGTGAAGAAAACTACTGTGGAGAGATTGTTTGGAAGAATAGTAGTAAAAATGATCAAGATTATATTTCTATACAGCATGAATATTTTGTTTTTTTCACAAAAAATAAATCGGTAAATAAAGGTGAATGGCTCGAGAAAAAAGAGGGCATTGATGAAATTTATAAAGCTTTCGAAAAATTCAAAAATGAGCATGGTAATGATTGGAAAGCAATCCATCAAGCAGCTTTAGATTGGTATAAGACTTTTCCTGACTCTAATCCGATTATTGATAGTAAGCACTACAGTTGGATGGATGAAAAGGGCGTTTATTTCCCTGACAATATTTCAGGACCAAATGTTGGACAATATGTATATGAGGTTGAACATCCTGTAACTAAGAAGAATGTTAAAAAACCTTCTAGAGGTTGGTTCTGTCCGAAATCTACAATGGATGAGCTAATTGCAAGTGGGGGAATACATTTTGGTATAAATGAAACGACAGTACCTTGTTTAAAGACGTATTTGAAAAATACTGAGATGAAAAGTCTAACAAGTTTGCGTTTCAAAGATGGTCGTGTTGCATCTAAAAGATTAAGAGCTTTATTTGGTGAAAATATTTTTACTAATCCCAAAGATGAAGAATTATTGGTAGATTTTTTTAAAGCATTAAATATAAAGGAAAATGATGTTGTTTTAGATTTCTTTGCGGGTTCTGGAACGACAGGACATGCTGTAATGCTTCATAATGTTCTGAATGCTCATCGAGTTAAATATATTCTAGTGCAGTTGCCTGAAAGTTTAGAAGCTATGGCTAAGACGGCAACAGGTTTATCCAAGAAGATTATTCTTAATTCGATTAAGTATTTAAATGAACGCTCTCTTCCACTGAATATATGTGAAATTACTAAATTAAGATTAAAGCTAGTTAAAGAAAAGCTAGAAGAAACAGATGTGGATCAGTCATTAGACCTAGGCTTTAAAGTATTTAAACTCGCTCAATCCAATATCCAACCTTGGAATCCAGATCCTACAGATTTAGAGGCAACACTCTTAGAGAGTGAAAACCACTTAATCGAAGGTCGTACAGAACAAGATATTCTGTATGAACTACTGCTGAAGCGTGGTATTGATCTTGCAACACCAATCACAGAACGTAAAGTTGCTGAAAAAACTGTGTATAGCATTGGCTATGGAGCGACGTTTGCATGTTTGGATGAACATATCCAAGCAATTGACATTGAGTCTATTGCTCAACTCATTATCGATTGGTATCAAGAATTAGCGCCAGGAAATAAACCACATATTTTCTTCCGAGATAGTGCTTTTGAAAATGATGTAGTAAAAACCAATATCGCCGCTATTCTTCAACAAAATGGCTTAGACCACGTACGTAGTTTATAAGGGAAAACGCTGTGAAAGTTACATTGCAAGACGGTCAGTCTTTAGATATTCAACAAGAAAATATTGAAGCACTTCAACAGTTATTTCCTGAGCTAGTACGAGATGGAAAAGTTAATTTTGATGTGTTCCGTCAAGTCTTTGGGGATTTAGATGTTCTTGAAGAAGGTGAAGAAAAGTTTGGGTTGAATTGGCACGGCAAGAAAAAAGCCCGTCAGAATGCCTTTACACCGTCACTTGGTACTTTACTGCCATGTCCAGAAGAAAGTGTGGATTGGGATACGACGCAAAATCTATTTATTGAAGGTGATAACTTAGAAGTTTTAAAGCTTTTACAAAAGAGTTATGCCAATAAAGTTAAAATGATCTATATCGATCCTCCTTATAATACGGGTAAAGAATTTATTTATCCTGATCGCTTTCAGGAAAATTTAGATACCTATTTGAATTATACGGGGCAGGTTAATGAAGAAGGTCTGAGGTTATCAAGTGATACTGAAACTCAGGGTAGAAAACACACTGCTTGGTTAAATATGATTTATCCACGTTTAAGTCTAGCAAAAGCATTGCTCAGAAAAGATGGTGTTATATTTATATCAATTGATGATGGTGAAGTAGCAAACCTAAAAAATATTATGTCTGAAATTTTTGGAGAAGAAAATTTTTTAGCTAATTTAATTTGGCAAAAAAAGTTTGCACCACAAAATGATGCAAAATTCTTTTCTGAAAATCATGAACATATTCTAGTTTATGCCAAGAATTATCACGAATTCCAAATTGGCTTGTTACCGAGATCGGATGAGGCTGATAGCAGATATAAGAATTTAGATAATGATGCTAGGGGATTATGGGCTTCTGGTGATATGACACGTGCAGAATACAGACCTAATGATTACTATCCAATTATTTCACCTAAGACAGGAAAAGTTTTTTATCCTCCAGAAGGAAATAGCTGGCGTAGACCTAAAGAAATTGTAGAGGAATTAATCAAAGATAATCGAATTTGGTTCGGTGAGGATGGTAATAATTTTCCAAGAGCAAAAAGATTTTTGACAGAGGTTAAACAGGGTATTACTCCTCAAACCATTTGGGAAAGAAAGGATGTTGGTGATACTCAGGAAGGTAAAAAATTTATTAAACAATACTTTAATAATTCTTCTGTTTTCGAAACTCCTAAACCACCACGGTTAATTGAAAAAATGTTGCGAGTTGCAAATGTTGATGACGGTGATTTAATTTTAGACTTCTTTGCAGGTTCATGCTCGACAGCAGAAGCTGTAATGAATTATGAAAAAAAATTAAAATTTATCATGGTGCAGTTACCAGAACTATGTCTAGAGAAATCGGAACCTTTTAAAGCTGGCTTTAAAAATATCGCAGAGATAGGAAAAGAACGTATAAGACGTAGTCTTCAATCAGTATCCACGAAGAGTAATGGATTCAAATGTTTCAAATTGAGTAGTTCAAACTTTAGGATTTGGAATTCAAATGTTATCGATTTAGAAGACTCTTTGGATCTTAATCAAAATCACATTTTGGATGGACGTACAGAATTAGATGTACTATATGAACTACTTCTTAAGCGTGGTATTGATTTAGCAACACCAATTGAAAAACGCGAAATTAATTCAAAAACACTGTATAGCATTGGCTATGGTGCAGTCTTTGCATGTTTAGATGATTCTATTTTAGCTTCAGATTTGGATGTCATCACATCTGCCATTATTGAGTGGCATAAAGAATTAGCCCCTTCAAATGACACACATATTTTCTTTAAAGACAGCGCATTCCAAGATGATGTTGTAAAAACCAATCTCGCGGCTATTCTAGAACAGAATGGCTTAAAGCATGTACGCAGTCTGTAAGGGGAGACACCATGAGTAAAAAAATTAGTGGTGCAGAGTACCCATTAGCGAAAATCTTTAGTTCAGATTTCCAGTATGTCATCCCATCTTACCAACGTCCTTATACGTGGGAAGAACAGCATGCTTCAGTACTTTTTGATGATCTCTACAACTTCTTCCAAACCGAAAAAGAAGATGAGTACTTCCTTGGCAGTATTGTTTTAATCAAACAAGAAGGGAAACCTTATGCTGAAGTCATTGATGGTCAGCAACGTTTAACCACACTTACAATATTATTTGCCGTGTTTGCTGCTTTAGATCAAGGTGGGATCAACGGCCCACTTTATAAGTACATTTTTGAACCTGGTAATGAGTTTGAAGGGATCAGTCCACAACCCCGTTTAACCTTGCGTGAACGAGATAAAGACTACTTTAAACAGTATGTTCAAGAGTTAAAATTTGAAGCGCTTTTTAAGCTTGATAATGAACAATTAGAAAATGAAGCTAAGCTGCATATTAAGAAAAATAGTAAAGTGCTGTATGACAAAGTAAAAATGACTTTTGATCATGATGCACAAAGCCTAAAAGAGTTTATTAAGTTTCTTGTTCAGAGATGTTTTATTGTTGCTGTAACCACACCAAGCCAGAATACAGCTTTCCGAGTGTTCTCAGTAATGAATAGTCGTGGCTTAGATTTACAGCCAACGGATATTATTAAAGCTGATGTGATTGGTGCATTGAGCGCAGAAACTGAAAGAGAAGTTTATAGTAAAAAATGGGAAGACCTCGAAGAAAGTATTGGTCGAGATGATTTTAATAATCTATTTAGCCATATACGTATGATTTTTTCTAAAGAAAAAGCAAAACGTAATCTTTTAGAAGAGTTTCAAGGCTATGTCTTATCGATTATCACTGATCCAAAGGTTTTCGTAGATCAAATATTAGATCCTTATGTCGATGCGTATGACATTGTAAAAACGAGTTCATACACTGCAACAGCTAATGCTGAAAAGATCAATAATCATTTGAAGTGGCTGAACCGAATTGATAATTCAGATTGGGTACCAGCCGCAATTCAGTTCGTGATTCAAAATAAAAGTGATTCAGAATATATGTTGTGGTTCTTCGAGAAGTTAGAGCGACTTGCTGCTTATATGCATATCTGTGGGCTAAATATTAATGAGCGAATTGAGCGCTATAAATTAGTTTTACTTGCATTAGAACAAGAGCATTCTTTAGCTGCACCTGTAAGTACGGTTGAATTGAGCAATGATGAAAAGATTCAAATGTTGAGTGTCCTTCAGAGTGACATTTATAGCTTAACGGCTCGACGTCGCAATCACATTATTTTGAGATTAGATTCATTCTTATCAGATGGTGCAGCAACCTATGATTCATCCATCTTAACCATTGAGCATGTCCTTCCTCAAACGGTGCATGAGGGAAGTGAATGGTCAGAGTTATGGTCAGATGAAGATGTGAGAAAAGTATGGACGCATAAACTAGCGAATTTGGTTCCTCTGAATAAGCGTCGTAATTCGAAAGCTCAAAATTATGATTTTGAAAAGAAAAAGAAAGCTTATTTTGCAGGTTCTAAGGCAGTCTCATCTTATGTCTTAACCACTCAGGTACTCAATGAGCCTCAATGGACGCCAGACGTCATTCTAAAAAGACAAGATGCTCTGCTTAACGTATTTAAAGAAAACTGGGGGCTATAATGGCGACAATGAAATTACAGTTTGAAGATAATCTAGATTATCAACGTACAGCAATTGATGCGGTAGTGAACTTATTTAAAGGACAGGAAATTACACGTAGTGAATTCTCTGTGACTTACCGTAATAATGATGATGTGAACTTGGCATTATTTGAAGATACCCAGCTCGGTATCGGGAACAGAAAACTTTTATTGGATGAAGAGATTGCTGATAATCTTAGAACCATCCAACTTAAAAATGGGCTTAAACCAGTTGAAAGTCTAGCGAGTAACGATTTTACCGTAGAGATGGAAACGGGTACAGGAAAGACTTACGTTTATTTACGTACCATATTTGAGCTGAATAAAGAATATGGTTTTACCAAATTTATCATTGTTGTGCCTTCGATCGCCATCAAAGAAGGTGTCTATAAAACCTTACAAATTACACAAGAACATTTTGAAGGTTTATATCCTAAATCCAAAGGGTATGAATATTTCCTCTACGATTCAAACAAACCAGGTCAAGTAAGAAACTTTGCCACGAGTTCTAATATTCAAATCATGGTCACCACAGTTGGTGCAATCAACAAAAAAGACATTAACAACTTATATAAGCCAAGCGAAGATTTCAATGATGAAAAGCCAATTGATTTTATTCAGGCAACTCATCCAATCATTATCGTTGATGAGCCACAAAGTGTGGATGGTGGCTTAAACGGTGCTGGTAAAAAAGCATTAGATGCAATGAATCCGCTATGTACTTTACGTTATTCAGCGACACATGTTGATAAGTTTAATATGGTGTATCGTCTGGATGCTGTAGATGCCTATGAAAAAGGCTTGGTGAAGCAGATTGAAGTAGCATCTTTAGAAGTTGATAGTGGCTATAACAAACCTTACATAAAACTTATATCTACTCATAATAAAAATGGCTCAATTTCTGCGAAAGTTGAACTTGATATTCAAAGTGGTAAAAATATAAAACGTCAAGTATTAACAGTTGAGGATGGAGAACCTTTAGAAGATGCGACCAATCGTACAATCTATGCAAATATGCAAATCGGGACTATTACATGCGGTAAACATGAGTCGATAGAGGTTAAAGGGGCAGGCTACGACCGTGTTTTGAAACCGGGTGAAAATATTGGTGGCTTAGATCCTGATGATCAGAAACGCTTAATGATTCGTCGGACCATCCAAGAGCATTTTGAAAAAGAATTGCGCTTTGCTGCGAATGGTCAAAAGATTAAAGTCTTGAGCTTATTTTTTATTGATAGTGTTGAACATTATCGCCAATACGATGAGAGTGGCAATATCGTCAAAGGTAAATATGCATTGATATTTGAAGAGGAATATCAAAAGCTCGCAAAGTCACCTAAATTTAGTAGTTTGTTTAACGAAATTGATATAAGCACAGATGCCACGGAAGTACATGAGGGTTATTTCTCAATTGATAGAAAAGGAAGATCAGTTAATACTGCTGAAAATAACCAAGCAGGGCGGGATGACTCTGAACGTGCTTATAACCTAATCATGAGAAAAAAAGAGGAATTACTAAGCTTTGGGACAAAGCTAAAATTTATCTTTTCTCACTCAGCGTTGAAAGAAGGTTGGGATAATCCTAACGTTTTTCAAATCTGTACGTTAAGAGATATCGGCACTGAACGTGAACGTAGACAAACAATTGGTCGTGGTTTAAGACTCTGTGTAGATCAAAGTGGAACTCGGATTAGAGGCCGTGATTATGGTGTGAATACACTGACAGTCATCGCAACAGAAAGTTATGAGCAATTTGCAGAAAATCTACAACGTGAAATTGAGGCTGATACAGGTATCCGCTTTGGTATTGTGGAAACACATCAATTTGCCACTATTCAAACTGTGAATACAGCAGGTGAAGTTGTACTACTTGGAATTGAAGACTCGGAAGTGATCTGGGACTTTCTAAAAGATTCCGAATTTATTGATAATAAAGGTAAAATTCAAGACTCTTTAAGAAAGAATCTCAAAGATGAAACCTTCAAGTTGAGCGATGAAATAGTTGAGAACCTTAAAACCAATTATGGAGAGCTACAATCTAAGGAGATTGGGGCAAGCATTACCAAATTACTTAAAAAACTCGCTGGTCGTTTGGATGTTAAAAATGCAGATGAACGCACACCTATCGCGACTAGAAAAGCAATTCTAGATTCAGAAGAATTTAAAGCACTTTGGGATCGAATTAAATTCAAAACAACTTATAGAGTTGATTTTGATAATGAGAAGTTAATTAAAGACTGTGCAGAGGCAATCTTTGCTTGTCCACCTATCACTAAGACAAGGGCTCAATTTAGAAAAGCAGAGTTAGAGATTAGTAAGGGTGGGGTTTTGGCAAATGAAACATCCAAATCTGGTTTCACGACTGTTCATGAAACAAATATTGAATTACCAGATATATTGACTGATTTACAAGATAGAACGCAGCTTACTCGTAAAAGTATTGTGCGTATCTTGAAGGATAGTAAACGTTTAGAAGACTTTAAGCGCAATCCCCAGCAGTTCATGGATTATTGTGCTGAAGCCATTATTAGAACGAAACGTTTGGCATTGGTCGATGGTATCAAATATACGAAGGTAGGTAATGAACATTATTACGCGCAAGAGTTATTTGAGCAGACTGAATTGAGCGGTTATCTAAAAGATATGATTGAAGCACAAAAGTCTGTGTATACCCATGTAGTCTATGATTCAGCAGGGGTGGAACAAAATTTTGCACTTGATCTAGAGAAAAATGAAAAGATTAAGATCTATGCCAAGTTACCTTCCTGGTTTAAAGTTCCAACGCCATTAGGCACTTATAATCCTGACTGGGCAATTGTTGTTGATGATGAAGGAGAGGAAAAACTCTTTTTCGTTGTAGAAACTAAATCAAGTACATGGTGGGATGATTTACGCCATCAGGAAGGAGCAAAGATCAAATGTGGTGAGCAACATTTTGCTGCATTAGCCTTAGATATAGCTAAGCCTGTACACTATATAAAAGCAAAAGATGTTGATGGTTTTATGGCTTATATTGATTAAGTTTGGAATAAAAGAGAGTGGCATTGCCACTTTCTTTTATATAAGGGTAAAAATAGGGTTAATCACAAGTATTTTAAAATGTAAACTTATTATAAATAAAGAATTTTTAAGTGAGTTAAATTGCCACCATCTCCATCTTTTCAAGAAAATTAATTAAACCGCTTCATTTTTAGATTCTGGGGTATAGCGTTGTCCACTCATAATGTTCTCTCCTATGCAAAAAGAATCTACGATATTTGTCTAGGAGAGTGGTGGCTATTCAGCTCTAAATAGAGGGGGGTGTCTTCTTTAAGATAACGAAATTCTAGCATGATATAAGAACAAACTTGCAAATCGATAAATTATAACCCCCTGTAATTTTAACAAAATATTTTTTGAGATTTAATCCACTAAATCTAATTTGGAGAAAAAATGAGTACAAGATTTTTCAATATTAAAAAGGTTTTTAAAAACAAAGGGTTATTTTTTAAATTCTCGTGACGCTTTTGAAGTATCTTCCTGAATGCTAACGATCAGTCCTACAGGATCACGCTGCTGAAATCCAAGATGGTATTGATAATTGCCTAGCAAGCTTTTAACTAATGCCAGTCCTAAACCATGGCCATGCTGCTGAGCCGATTTTCGCCAGAAGCGCTGTCCTAAATGTTGGATATCCTGTGCTGTAAGTTGTTGTCCATCATCTTCAATCACCAGGCAACCAGACTGCATGGAAATCCAGATATGGGCAGCCTGTGCATGCAGCAGTGCATTTTCAAGCAGATTTTTCAGTACGGTATACAGCACAAATTCAGGTAGCTGAATTTCACCCAGGCTCCAGTTCACCTGTATTTTTTCATTCATTTCTGGATAGCGTGTACTTAAGTCTGCAAGGACCTTCTCAAGTGTGGGGCGAAGCCAGATAGTCTCAGTCATTTCCTGGATACTGTTTTCCGATTGGGTCAGTAATAAAAGCTGCTCGAGTAACAGCGTATAACGCCGGATACTCTCATTGGCCTGCTGCAAATTGTGCTGAATGGATTCAGGCAGATTCTGCTGTTGACTAATCAGCTGGGCCAGTTGTACATGAGTTTTAATTGCGGTCAGGGGACTGCGTAATTCATGTGCAGCATAGGCACTAAAGGCTTTCTCCTGTTGCAGACTGTCATTAATTTTCTGAATCAACTGCGTGGAATTGTTGACAAAAGGCTGTACTTCCTGGGGAATGCTTGCAGGCTTGAGCTGCATTAAAAAATCTGCCGCCTCTGAATAGTTAAGGTTTTTCTGGTTCAGGTATTGACTGAGCTGATCCAAAGACCGGAACTGTCTGCGGATAATAAAGATGATCAAGGCAATACAGATCAGCAGTGAGAAGACTAAGGGAACCAGTACGGCCTGCAGAATCTGCTGTAGTAGGGTATCCCTCAAGAACATGCGTTCTGCCGCCACCACCTGAATATCGCCACGACGCAGGACATAACTGCGCCATTCCGTATCACCCTGCTGCCAGGTGCTGAATCCTTCTGGTCGTTGGCTTAAATTTTTTGGGGCACCGCGTGTTTTGGCAATGATCTGATTGCCTACCGAGACGTCAGAGCTAAAAAGAGAGACTTCACAGGCAATTAACTGGTTTACCTCATCATTCTTGGCTAATTTTGATAAGGTTGCATCCCCCAGACTATCCAGCGGTAACTGCTGAATCAGCCGGGCAACCATTTGCGCAGATGCCGATAAGCGTTGATCCAGCGTGTCTTGTAAGCGTTGTTTCAGGTCAATATACAGCCATGAAAATACCGCACTCCACAACACAATAAACACGGCCAAAAGACTCATGACCAAACGCCATTTCAAGCTGTGACTAAACATGACGTTGCTCAAACGGTTTGAAAATATATCCCACACCACGAATGGTCTGAATCAAGTCTGGATGCAGTTTTTGTCTTAGGTGATAAATGTGTACATTCAGGGCATTGCTCTCGATAGAGTCCTGGAAGCCATAGAGCTTGTCAATAAGCTGTTCATTTTTCAGGATCTGGTTGGGGTGGCTCATCAGGGTTTCCAGCAGGCTGAATTCACGGCGAGATAAATTCACAGCCTGGTCTTGATAGGTCACAGTCTGGGTATCCCGGTTCAGAACCAGTTCATCAAATTGCAGTGTATTCGAGGCAAAGCCACGGTGGCGACGGGTGAGAGCATGAATCCGAGCAATCAGTTCCTCCAATTCAAAAGGTTTGGTCAGGTAGTCGTCGGCACCGGCATTCAGGGCCTGAACACACTGATCGGTCCGCAGCCGTGCCGTCAATACCAGTACCGGGAGATCAATCTGGTCGCGTCGCCAGCTGTGCAGCAAATCCAGGCCATCCTGATCCGGCAGGCCTAAATCCAGTAAACATAAATCGACTGCACTATGCCGGATAAAATAATCCGCAGCACGTGCGTGACTGACATGCTCCACTGAAATATTCAGATAGTTCAGAGCAGCACAAATGCTCTGTGCGATATAGGGATCATCCTCAACCAATACAATAAACATAGAACATCCTGATCAAACTACCATTATTTTATAAATGATTTGGGCTGTTAATGTTGCCTTAATTTTAGTTTTTCAATAATGCAGTCCTAACAGGAGGAGATCAGCTGGATGTTGAAGTGGATATTGGGTGCCGTGATCGGCGGTGGAATCATGACGGGAGCTGCACATGCAGATTTTTTACCACCGGATCAGGCTTTTCAGTTTCAGGTGGTTTCTACAAGCCAGACTCAGGCAGAGCTTAGCTGGAAAATCGCAGAGGGTTATTATCTGTATCATGACCAGCTTAAAGTGTCTCATCAGCAGACCCCAGTCAAGTTGGCATTGCCCAAACCCGAAGACAAAGATGACCCCAATTTCGGTTTGACCCAGGTGCATTATGGGCAAGTCAAAACCAATCTGAATGTCCAGCCCAACCAGCAGTTTGTGGTGCAGTGGCAGGGCTGTGCAGAAAGCGGTTTATGTTATCCGGTGCAACGCACCACAGTAACAACTGATGCAGATGGTTTATTTTCAGCGCAAAACTTGAGCAAGCCTCAAAAGCTGCTGGCCAGCACTACACAGCCAGAAGTAAACGAACAGATTCTGACCGCTCAGAAAGATGAGCTCCAAGCTATAGAGCAAACTCCAAGTACAGATCAAGCACTGACCGAAGAAAAGGTAGAGGAAATGCAAGTTACTGCAGTTTCCGAACCTGTCGTTCAGCCTGAGATGGAATTAACAGAGAAAAACGACTCACTCATTGCAGAGCCTAAAAATCAAACTTCGTCAGCAGGCATGAATAGCCAGTGGAACAATGACCAGTATTTTTTAAGTTTGCTGTCGGAACAAGGTCTGTTGATTAATGCCCTGATTTTTCTCGGGCTTGGCATTCTGCTGGCATTTTTACCATGTTCTTTACCTTTAATTCCAATTTTAACAGGAATTCTGGTCCAGCAGCACCGAGGCTACCGTGCTGCGCTGATTGCGCTGGTCTTTGTTTTGGGTATGGCACTGGTCTATGCGGTCATGGGACTTGCTGTGGCACAGCTCGGTTACAGTTTTCAGCGCTGGTTTCAAAGTCCGGTATTCATCAGTATTTTCAGCATTCTGTTTATTTTGTTCGCACTTAATCTGTTTGGAGCATTTCAGCTGTCCTTACCCCAAGGCATGTTACAGCGTCTGGATCAATGGCAGCAAAAGCAGAAGGGTGGCACGCTGATTGGTGCTGGTCTCATGGGCGTGATCGCCGCACTGATTGTCGGGCCATGTATGAGTGCACCGTTGGCCGGTGCCTTAATCTATGTGTCTCAGCTTAATCAACCGATGCTGGGCGCCAGTTATCTGTTTGTCTTAGGCCTTGGGCTGGGCTTGCCGCTATTTATTGCTGCCGTATTTGGGTCCCATCTTTTACCCAAACCTGGCATATGGATGGATCGCCTGAAGTTTAGTTTTGGCTTTGTCATGCTGGCGCTGGCCTTGTATTTCGCCCGTCCACTATTGCCCGGCATTTTATACCTGAGCCTTTTGGGTGTGGTACTGATCACCTGTTCAGGCTACTTCTTGTTCAAGATGCTGCCTCATGTGCATCGGTCTGTAGCGAAAATAGGCCTGATGCTGCTCAGTGGTTTACTGGTCTATGCAGGAGGCATGCAGCTCTATCATGTCTGGAGTCAGGTACAGGTGGCCCATGTAGAATCACGGCTTGAATGGCAGAGAGTCAGTACAGCCGCAGAATTGCAACAGGTTTTAGCCAAACATCCTGCACAGCCGGTTGTAATTGATGTCTATGCAGACTGGTGTGTGGCCTGTCAACCGATCGAAAAGGAAGTGATTCCACGTAGTGATGTCCAGACAGCTTTACAAAATGTGGTTCGTATCAAATTAGACCTGACCCACTATCATCCAAGTCAGGATGAGCTGCTAAAAGAATGGCAAATCCTCGGACCACCCACCTTCATATTTCTAAATGCAGCGCATCAGGAACAGCGCGAGTTGCGTTTAACCGGAAGCTTTAGCGCGACACATTTGCTCGGTAAATTGCAGCAACTGCAAGGGGAACAACCATGATGATTTCCAGTGATGCATTGCATCTGGGACCTTTGATGTTGCCCTGGACACTCATAATTGTTGCTACTGGCTTGATGCTGTTATCTGCCGTCCTGTTTGGATTAGCCAGAAAGTATTCATGGTCTAAACAGCAGCTTGGACAAAGTCAGGATGTACTCTGGAGCAGTTTTTTGCTGGGGATGCTGGGTGCACGTCTTGTTTTCGTCCTGCTCAATGCCGAGCTGTATTTTGCAGCACCCATCGACATACTGAAAATCCAGGATAAGGGTTTTCATTTATGGGGAGGGGTGCTGATTGGTGCTTTGTGGTATCTCATTCGCAACAGACAGTTGCAGATCCGATTCAAAGCCATCTTGTTGATCATCTTTATACTTTGGATCGGGCTTGGGCTCGCATTTAAATCCAGTCTAAAAACTGAAGTGGCGTTTCCTGATCTAGTCTTTGCTGGATTAGAACAGGAGCGTCTGGGTACAGACAAGATTTCACTCAGCCAATTCATTGGCCAGCCCACGGTAATTAATATGTGGGCGAGCTGGTGTCCGCCGTGTCACCGCGAAATGCCGGTGTTGGCAAAGGCTGCCAAGCAGCATCCTCAAGTGAATTTTGTCATGCTCAATCAGGGTGAGGAGGTAGCGACCGTAAATGCCTATTTAAGAAAACATCAGTTTCAATTTAAACATGTCCTGCTGGACCCATATGGTGAACTACCCCAGCAGCTGAATAGTTTTGGCCTGCCAACGACGCTGTTTTTTAATGCTCAAGGCCAGCTGGTCGAGCGGCATATGGGGGAACTCAGTCCGGCCATGTTGCAGCAATATTTAAATAGAATTTCAGATCAACCTTAAAAAACGGAAGGACTCAGTATGAACAAAATTTACCAGGTGCTTGGTGCAGGCATGTTCCTGATCATGAGCATGCACACGCAGGCAAATATAAAACAGAACATTGAAAAACAGGGCTTTGTGTTTGTAAAACAGATTCCGGCACCGCAAGGAATGACCGGCTGGGTAGGGCATGAAGACCAGTATTCCAATACGGTATTTATCTCCAACGATGACAAATATTATATCAAGGGCGAACTGTTTGATGCGCAAGGGAAAAGCCTGTCCAATGAGCAGATTGAAAAGCATATGAAAAAAGCGGTATTGGACGATGTCTGGAAAACCCTGGAAAAATCGACCTGGATCCAGGATGGAAAGCCAGATGCACCACGGGTGGTCTATGTGTTTTCCGATCCGAATTGCCCATATTGCTATAAATTCTGGCAAGCAGCTCGGCCTTGGGTCGAATCAGGCAAGGTACAACTGCGTCATATTCAGGTCGGTGTGATCCGTGAAGAAAGCCGTGGCCAGGTGGCCACATTGTTAATGTCGAAAAATCCAGCAGCAGTTTTTAATGATATAAACAAGAATAAAGGCAAAAAGCAGCTCAAGAAAATGGAAAAGATTCCTGCCGAAATTGCTGCAAAAATTGATGCCAACCAGGCCCTAATGGGGAAATACGGCTTTTTCTCCACACCGTCGATGGCCTGGAAAAACAATCAGGGTGAATTTAAATCGACTCAAGGCCTGGCGATGGACTTCAAGGAAATTTTTGAACAATAAGATTGGATGAGATATGTCAACTTTGGATCATCCACGGGTACTGTTTGCTTTGGAATGAACCGCTCTGGCATGGAACCGGAGTGGTCTGGCATTAATTGCATTGGGTTTTGTGATTGAAAAATCCAACCTGTTAGTACAACTGGTCGATCATGAACATTATGCATAAAAAATAGCCTATGCACAGTGGATGGGAATTATGGTGATTGTATTCGGTTTGTTGGTCAATATCGCCTCGATCCTGCAATATCGACGGGGGATGGCATCACTGCGATCGCCGGAATTTATTGAAGGTTATTCTTTTTGGTTGCATTAAGAGGAGGGCTAGGCGCAATACAGCTCGTACAGTTTTTGCATCAGGCTCAAGACCTTGGGATCACTCAGACGATAGAAAATCTGTTTACCCTCACGTCGGGTGCTGACCATGTCGGCCTTACGTAGCACAGTCAGTTGTTGTGAAAGTGTAGGTTGATGAATGTCAGTGGATTCTTCAATTTCCTGAACATTCATTTCCCCGTCGACCAGAACACATAAGATTTTCAGACGATCAGGATTGGCTAAAACTTTTAGGCATTGGCTGACGAAATCGACTTGAGAAAAATCAATTTTGGCATTTTCAGCAATCATATCCATAAATGTCCTCACAACTTTTGATGTAGCCCGTGCAGTTTACATAATTTACCATAAAACTGCTTGATTAATATTTTTTATTATATAATATAAAAAAGTATATTGTATAGGGATTAATTCATCATGCATGACTTCCTCATCGCATTTATTGGCGGCTTAATGCTCGGGCTTTCTGTAGTTGGCTATCTTTACGTCAATGGCCGTATTGCAGGGATCAGTGGTTTGATTGGGCAAGTCTTAAACTCAAAAACCATGTTTAAAACACCTGCAATCTGGTTTTTATTAGGCTTAGTCCTCACACCGTTTATTTATGGTCTGTTTGTACAACCTGAAATCGAATTGAATGCTAGCCCACTGATGATGATTGTGGCAGGTCTGCTGGTGGGCTTTGGGACACGTCTGGGTTCGGGCTGTACCAGTGGTCACGGAATTTGTGGCATCAGTCGCCTGTCTAAGCGTTCTATCATCGCGACCATGACTTTCATGTTTGCAGGTTTTGTCGCTGTTTATATTATCCGTCATATCACAGGAGCATTCTAAAATGAAAAATGTGTTTGCCTTTTTATTTGGTGCGCTGTTCTCTGTGGGATTGATGGTATCGGGCATGTCCAATCCGGAAAAAGTACTCGATTTCCTGGATCTGTTTGGCGACTGGGATGCCAGTCTGGCCTTTGTCATGATGGGCGCGATTGCGGTGGCCTTTATTCCCTTCCAGAAAGCATTACGTACGGCGCAACCAAAAACAGTATTTAATGAACCTATTGATTTACCTAAAAATAATCAGATAGATAAAAAACTGATCACGGGTGCGGTTTTATTTGGTGCAGGTTGGGGCATTGCAGGCATCTGTCCGGCACCAAGTTTCACCTTGATCGGTTTGGGCCACTATCAAGTGCTCTATTTTATTGTAGCAATGCTGGTGGGTGTATGGATTCACCGTAAATGGTCAGGAGCTTAACGATGTCAAACTTACCTATAGTAAAAGATTTTTTTCACGAAGATACCAATACCTTCAGTTATGTTGTACGTGATCCTGCGACCAAAGCCTGCGCCATTATTGATAGCGTTTTGGATTATGATCCGGCATCAGCAAGTACATCCACTATTCATGCCGATAAAATTATTGCCTATATTAAAGAGCAGGGTTTAACGGTCGAGTGGATTCTCGAAACCCATGTCCATGCTGACCATTTAACTGCAGCACAATATCTCAAAGCTGAGTTAGGTGGCAAGATCGCCATGAGCCAGAAAATTGGTATTGTTCAGGAAACTTTTGGCGCGATTTATCATCTGGATATTAAACAATGGAATGCTCAGCAGCTCTTTGATTATTTATTTAAAGATCATGAGTCGTTCCAAATCGGAACCTTGAAGGCTTATAACATTCCAACACCGGGACATACGCCTGCTTGTCTGAGTTATGTGATTGGTGATGCGGTTTTTGTGGGTGATACCCTGTTTATGCCAGATTATGGTACAGCACGTTGTGACTTCCCGCGAGGCAGCGCAGAACAGCTTTATGATTCGGTACAAAGCCTGTTTCAGTTGCCAGAAGATACGCGGGTCTTTTTATGTCATGACTATTTGCCTGAAACACGTGAATCCTATGTGTGTGAATCTGATATACAGACACAAAAGACACAGAATATTCATATTCATCAGGGAATCAGTAAAGCTGAATTTGCTCAGATGCGCAACCAGCGGGATTCAGGACTCAATATGCCTAAGCTGATTCTACCGGCAATTCAGATCAATATGAAAGCAGGGCAGTTTCCTGAGCCTGAAGCCAATGGTGTTTCTTACCTCAAGCTTCCTCTTAACTACTTCAAATAAGCTTGTGTCGTGATTCAACAAAAAGTTCAACTTTTATTGAATCATTTTTGTGGATAAGGGAGAGAGCGATGTGGGCATTAATACTGGAAGGATTGGCGATTGGTGGCTTGCTGGGTCTAACCGGTGCTGGTGGCGGAATTCTGGCTGTACCGGCACTGATGGCGAGTCAGGGTTGGACTGTGGCACAGGCTGCACCGGTAGGTTTGTTGGCAGTCACGCTGTCGGCCTTGGTCGGAACGTTCGAGGGTTTATTCAAGCGTATTGTGCGTTATCGCGCTGCGCTCTGGATCGCACTGATCAGTATTCCTACAGCGCGTTATGGCGTGCATCTGGCCGATATCGTTTCTCCGGTCTGGCTGACGCTGGCTTTCAGTCTGGTCATGCTGATCGTGGCTTATCGAATCTTCTTTAATAAAGTGACCGATCATGGCAATGCACCGTGCAAGGTCAATCAATCGACCGGTCGTCTGATCTGGAATGTCAAAACGGCCTCTTTCCTGGCAGGTATTGGTGTTGTGGCAGGTTTATTAACCGGTCTGCTTGGCGTGGGTGGGGGTTTTGTCATTGTTCCAGCCCTGCGTAAATTCACCGACCTTGATATGCGCAGTATCGTTGCGACTTCCCTGATGATTATTTTCCTGATTGGTGGGGTCAGTATTTCTGCACACGTGCTGGATGGCTTTCAATATCCTGTTTCGGTTACGCTGACCTTTGTCCTGGCCTGTATTGTCGGGATGTTAATTGGACGCAGTCTGATGCAGCGGATTGACAGTAACAAGGTACAGAAAATATTTGCCACTACCGTGGTTGGGGTGGCGATGTATTTAATCTATTCAGCGCTCATGGGCTAAAACAGCCGGTTGGGAACTTTAACTCAAGCGCTTTTAATCGACCTGAGCATCGTTTATACAAAATATAATTTTAATAGCCGAGGAAGAATGAAAATGATGAAAACTGCAGAGCAATTGATTCTGAATGCGAAAAGCCAGATTCAGGAAGTAAGTGTAGCTGAACTGTTTGAAGCGATGCAAAACCATAAAACCATTCTGATTGATGTTCGGGAACCGGATGAGTTTCAGGCGGCAGCCATAGACCGGGCGGTGAATTATCCGCGTGGTGTTTTGGAAATGAGAATTCACCAGCATCCTTTAGCCAGTCATCATTGCGATACCCAGCAGGCACTGGAACACCTTAAAGATCAGCCGATCTATTTGATCTGTGGTACGGGTGGACGTTCCGCATTGGCAACCGATACCTTACAAAACATGGGTTTTACCCAGGTCAAGTCAGTTCAGGGTGGTTATCAGGCCTGGCTAGAGCAGGGCTATCCGGTAGAAAAATAAGCCGTTGAATAGGTGAACAACCGTATTGTTGAATGTGAGAAGCAGTGATGAAATACAAAGAATTAACCCAGAACATTTCAGGCAGTTTAAGAACCTTAACTCAAGATTCACCTGATTTAATGAAAAGTTTCAATCAGTTGTCCCAGACCGCAATGCGTGATGGTGTGATTGATCCTAAAACCAAGGAGCTGATTGCCTTGGCGATTGGTGTCGCATCACGTTGTGATGGTTGTATCGGCTTTCATGTCAGAACCCTGGTCAAAATGGGCATGACCCTGCAGGAGCTGGAGGAAGTTCTGGGCGTTGCGGTATATATGGGCGGTGGACCTTCATTGATGTATGCCGCAAATGCACTGGATGCCTTTAAAGAATTTTCCGGCTGATTGGATAGTCAAGTAAATGGAGGGATGAAATGAGTCAGCACTGGAATGAATTGTATGCCCAGACGCAGGACCTGTACGGCACAGCAGCAAACCTGTTTATCCAGGAGGTTACGGAAAAAATCCGGATAGAAGGTAAAACACTGGCAATTGCTGAAGGAGAAGGAAGGAATATCCTGTACCTGGCTGAGCAGGCAAGACAGCATAATTATTCTTTTTCGGCAGAAGTCTGGGATTATTCCGATGTTGCCTTGAAGCATCTGTCTAGCAAGGCCGAAGCCACAGGGATAAAGCTCGAACTCAAAAATGTGGATTTAACAGCAGCGAAATGGCCGTCCGAGCGTTATCAAAACGTGATTTGTGTATTTGGTCATTTCGATACACAAACGCAAAAACAGATTTTAGCAGGCATAAGAGAATCTTTGCTAAACGGTGGATGGTTTATCGGTGAGCTGTATTCCAAGGAGCAGATCAACTACCAAACCGGGGGGCCTAAAAATATCGAATATTTATACGATCCTCGATCCATTCTGGACGTATTTGGGCAGGACCATCTCCATCATTTTTATGTGGGCGAACAAGAAAGGCATGAGGGAAAATTACATTGTGGTAAATGCCATGTTATTCAATTTGCGATACAAGTGAGGAAGTAGAGAATAAGTGAATTGTTAAATGTGAGAGGGCGTTCAAAAATTCTGTGTCAGCCAAATTGGCTAGAGTTTAATTATTATATCATCGAGCCTACCTTCAAGGCCCACAATACAGCAGTGGAGACTGGCAAAGATTCTGTCAGAAGCATAATTTGGTTCTGAGTATGAGTCGCAGAGGCAACTGTTGGGATAATGCTGTTGCTGAATCCTTTTATAGTAGTTTAAAGAAGGAAAGAATTAAAAAGAGGATTTATAAAACATGAGAAATGGCCCGTGCGGATGTGTTTGATTATATCGAGATATTTTACCATCGGTAGGCGTCATTCGCATCTCGATGGAATGAGTCCAGAAGCATTTGAGATAGCTTCAAAATGAAGCTACTTCATGTCTAGGATACTGGGAACAGTCCAAGCTATAGGATTACCCACAGTTTATTGTTCTAATTGATAATATCGTACAAGCTGATCTTTTATTTTAAATCCCTAAAACCACCTGATACGGTTTAAAACCCTCTAATACAGCCTCGGAAACTAATTGAATAAAAGCTTCAGTTTTCCCATAAGCCATCCACTGATCAAGCGCTTCATAGTAAGCTAAGCGATTTTCTACAGTAATCACACAAGGTGGATAACCAGCTTTAAGTAATTCTAGGTTCATTAAAAGACGTGATGTGCGACCATTGCCATCAATGAATGGATGAATGCCAACAAAATCAGCATGTACTTTGGCTGCACGTTCAATTGGATGGAGTTTATGTGCGTCGCTGTTATACCAATCGATCAGTTGAGCCATCTTGTCATTTAATAATGTGTAATCAGGCGGGGTAGACGTAGCACCGGATATCAGGACATTTTGCTGACGATAACGTCCAGCATTATCATCATCAATATTCTTTAAGATAAGCTGATGGATATTACGAATTTGCCATTCAGAAAAAGGCTCCTCTTTCCGAATGATATCTTCAACATAGTAAATTGCATTTCTATGGTTGATCGCTTCGAAGTGTTCTCTTAATGCCTTTCCACCAACAGTAATACCTTCCAGTACTACTTTTGTTTCTAGTAGGGTAAGTGTATTACCTTCAATTGCATTCGAATGATAGGTCCAACGGACAATAAGATCTTCTTGTAAGTTTTTGACAATTGACGGAGAGAGAGGGCGATGTTGATCTAATTTTTTCTTTAAATTATCAATAGTTTCAAACATAACCTTATCCTTCAATTTGTCTTAGTCGATAATACATGAAAAAAGGAATATCAGAAATGTAGTGATATATCATTACATTTTGTACTGATTATAAAAGTGGTAACTGGACGGCTTCCAGTATTCTAGACACAAGACAGCCTTATTTTGAAGATACATTATTGTTCATTTCACCCATACATCTATGGCATGTTGTAGATGACCAGTTTTGACATAAAGCATTGCGCCTGATGGACCAGCCTGAAATTTAGCAGCACTATTGATGGGAAGACGGACCCATGAACCTGCTAGATATATTTCAGCGCCACAAAATAATTGACCTTTGATAATTAGTAACTCAATCCCTTGTTCTGATTTCTCTACGAAAATTTGATCAGGTTTTAGCTTTTCTAAATAGGTCTGCTCATGTTCCGATTGAAATAACGGGCATATCATCCGATGTTCGGTAAGCTTCCAATTTGTTGGATCATTGGTATTAATTCGGGTGGGTTCTGTCTCATGTTCAGTCATTTGCATCAGTTTCACAAAGATTAAACAACCTGCTTTACTGGAAACCCGATGAGTTGAATGATGGGGGTTACGTAAATACCAGCCTGCTGGATAATCATCTTCAGCATTCTCGGTAAAAATGCCTGACAAGATGAGGACTTCTTCACCCAAAGGATGTTGATGTTCAGGAAAGGTAGATTCTGGTGCGTATTTCACAAGACTAGTTGCACGTGCTTTCTCATCGCCAATACGATCAAGCATCATTCTATCGACTTCACCTCCTGGAGATTTCACCCAATGGTAATCTTCTGGCTTGATGATGACGGGTTGTGAGAAGTCGGCATGAATAAACATAATGCTGTCCTGTAATGAAGAAACCTACGTATTTTAACGAGAATACATAGGTTTATTTTAAAAGAAATAGCGATTAGTTAGCTCACTGTTTCAGATTCAGAAAAGATAAACATGTTGATAGCAGATATCACTCACTAAGCTATGAAATATTAATATTTTAGAGTTTAATCAACTGTGCTTTGTTTTTACATCAATTAGGAATGGCATGAAATATCAACCGCCTTATACGATCACCTCTAAAATTATTCACTTGATTGCACAAATTAGTGAATCAATAGGGCAGTTTGACTGCATTAACCCCAACCCAAGATAGCCTTAAATTGCGAAAAGCCAATCGTATTCGAACGATTCAAGGGGCTTTAGCAATTGAAGGGAATAATACCTTGAGTACAGAGCAAATCACAGCGATCCTGAATGGCAAGCCCATTATCGCTACATCTAAAGAAGTTCAAGAGGTGCGTAATGCACTAAAAGCATATGAGGAAATTCAAGATTGGAATCCTGATCAAGAATCTCATTTGCTGAAAGCACATCAAATATTGATGACAGGACTGATTGATGAGGTTGGGCAGTATCGTCATGGTGGTGTTGGTGTGATGTCAGGGGATCGAGTCGGGCATATGGCTCCGCCTGCAAATCAAGTCCACCGTTTAATGGGAGAGCTATTGCAGTGGTTGGCTGAAGGCAATGAGCATCCACTAATTCAGAGTTCAGTATTTCATTATGAGTTTGAGTTTATATACCCATTTGCTGATGGCAATGGGCGTATGGGACGTTTATGGCAAACTTTAATCTTAAGCCAGTGGAATCCAATTTTTCTCAATATCCCTGTTGAAAGCTTGATTTATCAAAATTAAAAAGCTTATTACGATGCATTGCAAGCGAGCACAGATCACTCAGATTCTGCACCTTTTATTGAGTTTATTTTGCAGATGATTCTAGATGCAATACTCAGTTCTGATGCCAGCGATCAAGATACCGCTCAAGCTAGCGTACAAGTTAGCGATCAAGTTAAACGTCTCATCCAGAATATGGAGCAGAAGGAATATAGCCTAACTGAGTTGATGGCTCTATTAGACTTGTCCCACCGAGCAACATTATAAAAAAATTATTTGACTCTAGCATTAGAAGCCGGTGTGGTTGAACGCACCCTTCCTGATAAGCCTAAGAGTCCTAAGCAAAAATACAAATTAAAAATTTAGTCATAATAAGGTTGAAGGGATTATTAATATCACAAGGAGTGAAATGAAATGTTATAACGTTGCATTTATATTTCTTATAATGTTCTGCTATAATGTCGTACGCCATTTCAAATCCTGAATTTGAATAAGATTTTAAAGTTATTCAATGCACTAAATCTAAGTTGGGTCAAAATTGGGTCAATGAGTTTTTTTATTCAATAAAAGAGCTTTTAAATTAATAGGTTGGGTTTTGAGTTCAATTGACGCCACCTTCCACCAAAATTCTTGTTATAAATCAGCCACTTATTTAAGTGGCTTTTTTATTGCCTAAATTTTATAAGCAATTTAAAAGAGCAAATCAAAACTAGAACGAATACGCTCAATTAATAAATGTTTCGACTCTGACAAATGGGTATTTTTGCGGACCATCAATTGGGTCTGAGCCGTGTTGCACAGCTCGGAATCAATAGTTAAGGCAACGGCCTGACCTTCTTTAACCGCATCTGCGATATCTGCATAGCGCATGGCGGAAATCCCATGTCCAGCCACAACATAGTTTTTTAGAGCATAAATAGAGTTGGTGGTCAGGCCAATATTCAGGTTTACTTGTAAGCGCACCATTTCACTGTCGAGTAACTGACGGAAACCATGCCCTACGGGCATTAAGGCAAATTTATAGGCTGAAATTTCGGAAAGACAAATGCGATGCTTGAGCTTGGCAAGAGGATGACCGGCAGGAACAGCCAGAATAAAAGGTTCTATTTTATGGGCAATAGTGCTGATGTCTGTATGAAATGGGGGATTATACGCCAGTCCAATATGCGCCAGGCTGTCCACGATATGTCGTACCACATGTTGGGCACTCATTAATTCTAACTGGATTTCAAGATTTGGATATTTATGATGCACATGTCGAAGTACATCATAAATCATGTGTTGCATATAACTTTCACTAGAAACAATGTTCACTTTGCCGAGTTGAGAAGATTGCAGCTGAAATAAACTGTCAAATAATTCATTTTCACGATTTTTATTTTCCTTGAAATACTCAAGTACCAGATAGGCAGCTTCAGTCGGAATAATATGCCGTCCCTTACGTTTAAATAAGTTTATTTTTAGTTCAGATTCAAAGAGTTGAATCTGTCGGCTCATGGCAGACTGTTCGATATTCAGGATGTCTGCTGCTTTACGCATCGAGCCAAACATCATCACCGTATAGAAATAGCGTAAACGCTTTTCATTGATTCCGTTCAGTGGCGCAAGGAATTGCAAGTTTCTGTCCATAAAAACTCTGATGCTTTTAAAGCATCAGTATGCCTAAAAAATTACATTGTTATCAAGTCAGGAGCATGCTTACATGGGTTTTGAACAATAAGAAGATCTAGATAAAAAGGAGTTTTAGATGGATTTAATCACCTCCCGTCAACAACGGTTAGACCAGATTTACAAGAAAGTAAGCTGGCGCCTGCTGCCATTTTTATTGCTGTTTTATTTCTTTGCTTATCTGGACCGGATCAATATCGGATTTGCCAAGTTGCAAATGCAGCAGGAGCTGGGCTTTAACGATGCAATTTATGGCATGGCAGCCGGCATATTCTTTTTAGGTTATGTCCTGTTTGAAATGCCAACCAACCTGTATTTTGAAAAAGTCGGCGCCAGAAAAACCATTACCCGCATCATGATTTTGTGGGGCCTGACCTCCATGTCGATGCTATTTGTCACCACCCCGCAGATGTTCTATGTCTTGCGCTTTTTACTAGGCGTATTCGAAGCCGGTTTTGCCCCGGGCATGATTTTCTATCTGACCTATTGGTATTCCGGTGCACGCATGGCACGTGTCATGGCGATTGTCATGCTGGCCGGGCCGCTTGCTGGCATGTTAGGCGCACCGTTATCGACACAAATTATGAGTACTTTCCATCAGATTTATAATCTTTCTGGCTGGCAATGGTTATTTTTATTAGAAGCTGTGCCGACCGTGCTGTTGGGCTGCGTAGCGTACTTTTATTTAACTGATCATCCCTCACAAGCAAAATGGCTGTCCCAAGAGGACAAAGCCTTATTGGTGAAAGAAATTTCCCAACATCAGTCTGCCACTGGTCATAGTAATTTTAAAGCGGTATTAAAGGATCCTTGGATTTATTTCATGGCCTTGGCCTACTTCACCATTATCTGTGGGATCTATGCGATTGGCTTCTGGCTACCATCTTTACTGAAGTCGGGCGGTATCCAAAATTTGCAGATGATTGGTTGGCTGGTGGCGATTCCATATTTATGCGGTGCAATTTTCATGATCATTTTTGCCCGCAGCTCGGACAAATGGCAGGAACGGAAATGGCATTGTGTAGTGCCGACGGTATTGGCCTGAGTCAGCTTGATGTTGTCGGTGATGAGTGCGAATTTCCTGCTGTCCTTTATTGCGATCTGTACCGCAACGGCCTTTATGTTTAGTGCCTATACCATTTTCTGGTCAATTCCATCGAAATACTTAAGCGGTAGTGCGGCAGCAGGCGGAATTGCCCTGATTAACAGTATTGGATTACTCGGTGGTTTTGTCAGTCCAAATATTATGGGCATAGCGCAATCAATGACCGGTTCCATGCTGGCAGGCTGGTTCACGATTGCTGTGATCATGATGCTCGGTGGCGCTTTCCTAATTTATGCCTTCAGACTGAAAAAGCAAGCTGCGCCTCAGCAAACAACACGCGCCGCCTTAATCGTTGATAAATAATCAATACGTAGCATAGGAAGGATTCAGGATATGAAGAAAATCATCATTGCGGGCTTTCAACATGAAACCAATACCTTTGCCCCGACCAAAGCAAGCTACGCGGATTTTGTCCAGGGTGGGGGATTTCCGCCGCTTAGCCGCGGCGCAGATATCCTGAAATTTCGGGAACAGAACATTCCGATTGGCGGTTTTATTCAACAAGCGGAACAATTCGGGTATCAACTTTTACCGGTGATCTGGGCGGGCACTTCACCTTCAGCACATGTAGAGCAGGACACTTACCAGCGGATCTGTGATGAAATTATTGCAAGCATCCAGCAGCATCCGGCAGATGCGGTGTATCTGGATCTGCATGGTGCTATGGTCAGTGAACAGGTGGATGATGGTGAAGGCGAATTGTTAAGACGGGTTCGTGAAGCAGTTGGGCCGGATATTCCGGTAATTGCCAGTCTGGATTTCCATGCCAATGTCACGCAAGCGATGTTTGCCCATAGTGATGTGCTGATTTGCTATCGGACCTATCCGCATGTAGATATGGCCCAAACCGGACAACGTTGCGCTCAAGTGTTGGATCAAATATTCCGGGGTAAAAAGCTGCATAAGCAAATGTATAAGCTGCCGTTTTTGATTGCGCTGAATGCACAATGTACCGAGCTGGAACCTACCCAGTCTTGTATGAATTTACTCGAACAGCTAGAACAAAATAATCCTGTCCAGATGAATTTCACGCCGGGTTTTCCGGCGGCAGATTTTGCCGAATGTGGTGGTTGTATCTGGGGCTATAGTGAAAATGCTGTGCAGTTAGATCAGGCCATGCAACGCTATATCGCCCATGTGCTGCAACAAGAAACGCATTGGAATATGGGTTTTTTATCACCCGATCATGCCGTGCAGCAGGCGCTGCAATTATACCAACAGCATCATTCGACCAAACCTGTGGTGATTGCAGATACTCAGGATAATCCGGGAGCTAGTGGCGATTCGAATACAACCGGGATGTTATCGGCGCTACATCGACATCAAGTTAAAAATGGATTGATTGGCCTCATCGTAGATCCTGCGGTGGTGCAACAAGCATATCAGCTTGGGCTTGGTCAGCATTTTTATGCGCAACTGGGCGGAACATCGGGTATTGCGGGGGATGCTCCATTTAGCGCTAAATTTAAAATCAAAGCCTATAGCGATGGAAAATTCAGCTATGGCGGACCCATGATGCATGGCGTCGAGGCGGATATCGGCCCGAGTGTATTACTGGAAATAGACGGTATTGAAATTGCAGTCAGTTCCTATAAAGCTCAGTTGCTCGATCGTAATATGTTTAGAATTTTTGGTATTGTGCCTGAAGATAAAACGATTGTCGTAGTGAAAAGCTCGGTACATTTTCGTGCAGATTTTCAGGACATGGCTGCTGCCATTTTGGTCGCGAAAGCGCCTGGTGCCATGAAAGCAGACCCGAATGATCTGCCTTGGCAAAAGATTGATCCTGATAGACGACTCGTGCCGATGGGCAAAAGTCTGGCGCAACGTGATCAGCCATTGCGTCGTACGGTCTAACATTTAACTAATATCCAATTAACACCCAAGCGATTGAACAGGCGAGCTCTATCATGATCTAGCCTGTTTTTTAATGAAAGCTCCCATTCCTTGAACTCAAGAGAAATTTAATACAATTTTCTGTTACCTGATCCCGTGTCTGGATCTGTTATTGATTAAATTCACTGACACCGACTTAAGCTAGCTCATAAAAGTGGACAGGAACTCAACATTCTTTTCAAACTCAATAAAATACCTATAATTCCAATTAGAAACTTGTTGTAAATTAAACCTTAGGGGAAAAAATAAATACAGTTTTGACTTTCTTATTTTAAATTAGACGAATCAACCGGAGATTCTCATTGCGCGCTGCCCGCTATAAAATTTTGCTCATTATCGTATTGCTACTGGCAGTAGGGTTTGCTCTATTTCGCTGGTGGCAGGGGCCAGTGGTGCCCAGTTATACGCTGAGTGCCATGCCGCTAGTACAAAATGTTGTTGCGACCGGACGTGTTGCGACAGTATCACGTGCCCAGGTAGGCAGTGAAATTAGTGCTGTGGTTCTGCAACGTCTGGTGCAGGAAGGCGATCAGGTTAAACCGGGTGATCTGCTAGTGGTATTGAAGTCGGATGAATTGCTGGCCCAAGTCAGACAGGCTGAGCTGGCATTGACTGAATTGGCAAGCAGCCGACGGCCACAGGCTGCAGCAGAACTGGCCAGTGCCAAAGCCCAGTTGGAGCAGGCCAGCCGAGAAGCAGCACGTAGACGTAATGCAGAAGCCGGCATCCTGTCGAGGGAAGAAGTCGAACAGGCTGTGGAAGCGGAACGAGTCGCGCGCAATAATTATGAGACAGCCCGGGTAAAAGCAACAGCATTGGCTGCGGGTCAAGTCGAAGAAGCATTGCTTCGGGAACAGCTGGCGGTGGCACAGGCTCAACTGGCCAAAACTAAGATTCGGGCTGCAGTCGCCGGTACAGTGCTGACACGCGATGTCGAACCGGGTGATCTGGTTCAGCCAGGACAGACTTTATTTACCATTGCATTAACGGGGAACACAGAAATCCGGGTACCGCTGGATGAGCGGAATTTACCCCAACTGGCCTTACAGCAAAATGCTACCGTGATTAGCGATGCCTATCCGGATCAGTCTTTCCCGGCCCGGATTAACTTTATTGCACCAAGTATCGACCCACAGCGAGGTACGGTAGAAGTCAGACTTACTGTCAATCCCGTGCCAGATTTTTTGCGTCAGGACATGACGGTATCGGTGAATGTCGAGACGGCCAAACGAGCACGGGCACTGGCGATTCCGAATGATGCTTTAAGCAGTATTAAGGGAGATAAAGCCGTGGTCTTCATGGGACGTGATGGAAAAATACAGCGTCAGCAGATTACTTTAGGCTTGCGTGGCCTGGCCATGTCAGAAGTGAAATCCGGCCTGAGCGAGGGCGATCAGGTGCTGGCAGATGGCGAATCTTCATTGGAGGATGGCACCAGAGTTCGCTTAAAACCACAACTGAGTTCATTACAGAATTCTGCTGATATGGCCAATAGTAAAAATGAATTACCGGTGAACTTCGATTGAAAAATTTATTCGGGCGGCTCTGGATCGAATGGAAAATCGCGGTCAGTTTTTTGCGTGAGGGTTGCGCGCAGTCCATCATGATCACCATCGGGGTCGCCGTGGGCGTGGCAGTAATCGTCTTTATCACCGCTTTGATTCAGGGGCTACAAGCCAATATTGTCGAACGAACCTTAGGCACACAGGCGCATATTCGCCTGTTGTCACCCGATGAAGTTAACCAGATTGTGCCGTCTCCCGCCGGGACCGTGCAATTATTGCAGGAAGATAAACGGGCACAGCGGTTGCGTTCGATCAACAATTGGCAGCAGATTACCGAAACGCTGGACCAGTTACCCGTACTGACAGCTGTCTCGCCGGTGGTGTCTGGACCGGCCTTTGTACAACGCGGTGATGCGATTGAATCCGTGGCCTTGGTCGGGATGAATCTGGAGCGTTATCAGCAGATCATTCCATTAAAAGAATATTTAATCAGTGGTCAGTTGCGGGTCGGCGCGGATGATGTGCTGATTGGCAGTCAACTGGCCAAAGACCTCGGTGTTCAGGTCGGCAGCAAGTTGCGACTGGATACTGGTCAACAAAATAGTGCTTTGGTGAATATTGCCGGTATTTTTGAACTGGGTGTGCGCGAACTGGATGCGCGTTATGTCTATCTGGATCTCAAGCAGGCACAGTCCTTACTCGGCCTGCCAGGCGGGGTAACGGTGATTGACCTAACCATTGCCAATATTTTTGAAGCAGACCAGGTTGCCGCACAAGTCGGACGCCTGACCTCATTAAAAGCCGAAAGCTGGATTGAAACCAATGCCCAACTGATGAATGCCATTACCGCACAAAGCCTGTCCACCAATATGATTATTGTATTTGTCGCAATTTCAGTGGCTTTCGGGATTGCCAGCGTCATGTCCGTCAGTGTGGTGCAGCGCACCCGGGAAATTGGTATTTTGCGGGCGACGGGTGCAACCCAATCGCAAATCCTGAGAGTTTTTCTGTTTCAGGGTGCAATCTTTGGCTTGCTCGGTTCAGTGCTGGGCAGCATAGTCAGTTATGGTCTGGTATGGGTATTTAATAATTTTGGGCCGGGATTATTCTATATTCCAATTTCGATTGAACTGGTGATTTTGGCGCTATTGTTGGCGACATTAACAGGTGTACTGGCGGCAGCGGTGCCATCACACCGGGCAGCAGCACTCGATCCGGTGGAGGCGATTCGTCATGTCTGAACAATCTCAGGAAGTCTTGCATCTGGAAGCGCTACGCAAGTCTTATAATATTGGCCAGCCCAATGAAGTGGAGGTCTTGCATGGCATTGACCTGCGCATTGATCGCAACGACTTTGCGGCACTCATTGGCCCTTCCGGTTCTGGTAAAAGTACCTTACTGAATATTCTGGGACTGCTAGATAAACCAACGAGTGGCGAGCTGTATTTGTTGGGACAACCTACCAGTGCGATGGATGATACCGGCCGTACGGCGCTGCGCGGCAACAGCATTGGATTTGTATTTCAGTTTCACCATCTGATTCAGGCCTTTAGTGCACTGGATAATATTCTCATGCCTTTAATGATGGCGCATGGCAAACCGAATCAGCAGGCAATGCAACGCGCACGTGATTTACTAGCGGCAGTGGGACTGGAAAAATTTGCCGAGCGTAAACCGAATGAATTGTCCGGAGGACAGCAGCAGCGGGTGGCCATTGCCCGGGCCTTGATTACTGAGCCGGCATTATTATTGGCCGATGAACCTACAGGTAATCTTGATACCCAGACCGCGGCTGATATGTTTGAACTGTTTCGTAAAGTGCATCGTGAACGCGACTGCGCCGTACTTTTGGTCACGCATGATCCGCGCCTGTCCGCCACTTGTGATCGCACCATTAATCTGGTCGATGGCCGGATTGAAAGTGATTCGAGCAATCCGCATCAAGATTAAGCTGTACTGTAAGGAGCCAGGAGGGCCAATTTCCTGAAGCGGAAGACAACGGGATTTCTTATTTAAAACTGCCTTTAAATTATTTCCATGCCTGAGATTGAAATAAACGCGTCATTCAAAAAGGATGTACGCGATTGCCTACATCCTTAAATTTTGATGGTTTAATTTTAATGATTCTGTCTTTCAGGTTGATCTAATCATTGAACGCCGGTAAATCATATCTAATCAAAGCGTCAGGATGAAGCCGAACTTTAATGGCACTGCCGCAAGTTTCTATTTCATCCTGTGAATAAGCTTGATCTCAAAGATTCGATCCGATTTTATTGTTCCAGATTACTTCTCAGCATCCAGGCCGTTTTTTCGTGGACTTCCAGTCTTTGCGTGAGAATGTCAGCAGTCGGCTGATCATTGGCTTCTTCAATGATCGAGAAAATACTTCTGGCAGTACGTGCCACAGTTTCATGTGCATCTACCAGTAAACGTATCATTTCTTCAGCTTTAGGCACACCTTCGACTTCTTTAATAGAAGTGAGTTTCACAAACTGTTTATAAGTGCCGGGTGCTGCAAAACCCAAAGCCCGAATACGTTCAGCAATGACGTCCAGCGCATTCCACTGCTCGGTGTATTGAGTCATAAACATGGTGTGCAGGCTATTGAACTGGGGGCCAGTGACATTCCAGTGGAAATTATGGGTCATTAAATACAGGGTATAACTGTCTGCTAAAAGTCTGGATAAACCTTCGACAATTTTGGCGCGATCATCATGCGAAATCCCGATATCAATTTTTATTGCTTTAGATTCTTTTTTAGAAGAGGCCATGCTCTTACTCCTTCAAACTTAACGCGATACGGTGTATTAAAATAAAGTCGGATGTAGTCGAAGCCCGAGCCAAGAGATGAAATGATCTCTATGACTTTGTATTTGATCTGAACAGGCTAAGAGATTTAAGTGGTTATAAGTTATAGATATTAGATCAATATAAAGGCAGGAAGTTTAGTCATTATGTATAAGCAGGGCACGGGATTGTAACTATTTAAATCTGTCAAGTTCTGACCATCTTCAGCGGTAGCATATCAATTTCTCATAGCAAATTGAACTTCTAAAAAGTCCTAATCATTTCAGGATTGAAACATCGTTTTGGGTTATGACGCTTATTTGTGAGCAAGATCACATATCACCATACTGAATCTTTATTTCGAAATATCTCTGTGAAATTTTAATATTTTATTTTAAATAAATAACTTAGATAAAAATTTAAATCATAAATAAATCCGAAATTTATAAAAAATAACACAATGCTGCCTTAATTAAACAAGGCACTACAAACAATAATAAATCTCTTTCTCAAATGCAGTTATGTTAGGACACAGGCGAAACCAATAACAATATTCCCAGAAAAGCAAAAATGCTTCGAGTCAGCATATTCAGAAAAAATGTGAGGCTGATACAGGATCGGCTGTAGCAGATTGACTTGCGGGATGATTTTGATTCGGTAAGCCATGCAATATATAAGCTCAAGCGACTTTGAGATAGACCAAAAATATCTGAACTAAACTCAAGCTCAGCAAGGAATACATCATGAAAATTAAGGCCAATAGCCCCGCGACTGGTAAAGACGGTTTAGACAAACAAAATACCAATAAAAAAAGTGAACAGCTCGACGCATATCGCAGTGATGCGACCGAACAGGCACTCACTACCAATCAAGGGGTTAAAATTTCCGATAACCAGAACAGTCTCAAGGCAGGCGTTCGCGGTGCGACCTTGATCGAAGATTTTATTCTCCGGGAAAAAATTACCCATTTTGACCATGAGCGAATTCCAGAACGTATTGTGCATGCCCGCGGTGTCGGCGCACATGGCTATTTTGAGGCTTATCCGGGGAATGAAAAACTGACCAAGGCAGGCTTCCTGACCAATACCAGTGTGCAAACGCCAGTATTTGTGCGTTTTTCTACCGTACAGGGACCACGTGGTTCAGCAGATACGGTACGTGATATCCGTGGTTTTGCCACCAAGTTTTATACGGATGAAGGTAACTTCGATCTGGTAGCGAATGATGCGCCGGTATTCTTTATCCAGGATGGGATCAAGTTCCCGGATTTTGTACATGCAGTCAAACCTGAACCTCAGACCGAGATTCCTACCGGTGCATCTGCACATGATACTTTCTGGGATTTTGTTTCTTTAGTGCCTGAATCTGCACATGCGGTGATGTGGGCCATGTCGGATCGGGGTATTCCGCGTAATTTAAGAGCCATTCAAGGCTTTGGTGTACATACTTTCCGTTTTATCAATGCCGAGAATAAAGCGGTTTTTGTTAAATTCCACTGGACGCCAAAACAGGGTCTAGCCCAATTGGTCTGGGATGAAGCACAAAAACTGGCGGGTAAAGATCCGGATTTCCATCGTCGTGACTTATATGAAGCGATTGCCTCCGGTAACTATCCGGAATGGGAGTTGGGTGTACAGGTCGTCCCAGAAGAAGATGAGATGAAGTACGACTTCGACTTGCTGGACCCAACCAAAATTATTCCGGAAGAACTGGTGCCGGTGACGCCGATTGGCAGAATGGTGCTGAACCGTAATGTTGATTACTTTTTTGGTGAAACCGAGCAGGTGGCATTCTGTCCGGGACATATTGTGCCAGGACTGGATTTTACCAATGATCCATTATTGCAGGCCCGTCTGTTCTCTTATACCGATACTCAGCTCAGCCGTTTAGGTGGTCCAAATTTCCACCAGATCCCAATTAACAAGCCGGTTTGTCCATTCCACAATAACCAGCGTGATGGTTTACACCAGCGTATTGTACATACCGGTCAAGCCAGTTATGAGCCGAATTCGATTGACAATAACTGGCCGACTGAGACTCCGCCAGCTGAACAAGGCGGTGGTTTTGAAAGCTATCAGGAGCGTATTGATGGACACAAGATCCGTCAGCGTAGCGAATCATTCAGTGATCACTTTAGTCAGGCCCGTCTTTTCTACCGCAGCCAGGCACCACATGAGCAAAAGCACATTGTCGATGCCTATGTCTTCGAGCTGAGCAAGGTGGAGCGCAAATATATTCGTGAGCGTGAAGTTCTGGAAGTGCTCTGTAACATCGATCTGGACTTGGCTCAACAAGTGGCTGACCAATTGGGTATTGAAATTCCGGCAGAGAAAAAGGCGGCAAAATTGCCAGAGGTGCAGGTTTCACCACGTTTATCTTTTGAGGCATTTAAACCTGAAGATATTAAGGCACGCAAAATTGCGCTATTGGTGCACGACAAGGCCAATGAGGCCAGTATCAAAGCTGTTCAAGCTTGGGCAGAATCAGAAGGGGCTGTGGTCGATGTATTGACCCCAAAACCGGGTCCGGTACTTGGCCAGCAAGGCGAGGTGATTCCTTCCGATGGTATGCAAAAAGCCGAGCCATCGATCGCCTATGATGCCGTGGTAATTGCTGACGGTGACAATTACGATGTGGTAATGAAAGACGGCGTGGCAACTCATTATCTGCTGGAAGCCTACAAACATTTAAAACCAATCGTGTTCTTGGGCGATAAAGGCAAGCTGATTGAACATTTACGCTTGGTTAGCGATGAAGGAACTCTGGCAAACGGACAGTTTGAAGCAGTACAAGATAGCTTCAAGACTTTGATCCTGAACCATCGTGTCTGGACGCGTGAAGCGACTGCGGAAGCGATCCCTGCCTAAACGATTCAATTTATGTTAGAGGATAGAGGCTCCGGCTTCTATCCTCATGTTTTCAAAATGGATGAAGAGATGGTGAGACCGGACGTCAAAAAGTTGTTAGCACAAGCACAGCAAGCCAAATGGAGCAGAGAGCAGGATATCTATCTCATTGAACATAATCATTTGCCTTTAACTGAACTGATGCAGCAACTCTGTTTCAATGAAGAAGAGATTAATGCACGGCGTAAGATATTAGGGCTGACCACACGTTTAAAACAAATGCGCAAGCTTTCTCATTAACTGACTTTACAAACAAAACAAATTTATCCGTATTTTATGAGGAACCGCATGCATGAACCTCGGTTCAATATTACAACGATTTGAAAATTCTCCTCTGGAGCTACAAGAAAAAATTCAGCACACTTTAATGGAACTGGTGGCGATTTCCGAACAGGTGCCTTATCCCGCTTCCGGAGCCACCTTAAAACGCTGGCAGATGCTTAGTCAGGTTTCGGCAAGCAATCTGAGTCTGGGTAAACTCTATGAATCGCATTTAGATGCTTTAGCTATTCTGCATGAACTGAATATTCCGGTAGAACAAAAAGGCTTATGGGCAGTATGGGCGGCAGAAGGTGGACCCAAACCTTTAACATTGCAAGCAGGAAAGCTAAGCGGAATTAAGCCTTGGTGTTCTGCATCGGTCTGGGTGCAACACGGTCTGCTGACTCACCGTGATGAGCAGCAATATTCACAATTACTGATTCTAGATTTGTCGCAAGAAGGCATTCAGCATCATCAGGATGCCTGGCAGGCAGTGGGCATGCAGCATACCTTGACTGCCCGGCTGGAACTGGATCATGTTGAGGTGGAAAAAGTCGCAGCTCCAAATGCCTATCTGGATCGGCCCGGATTCTGGCATGGCGCCGCAGGTGTGGCCGCGTGCTGGTATGGCGCAACCGTGCGTTTGGCTGAATATTTAAGACAGGCAGTATTGTTAAAACCGCATGCCTATAAGGCCATGTATCTCGGTGAAATTAGTCGGGAGCTTTTAGCGACACAGTCCTTATTTTATCAAGTTGCTGCATTGATTGATCAGCAACCGCAACACGCACATGAGTTAAAGATTCGTAGCCTACGTGCTCAGGTGGAAGCGACTGCCTTAAATGTACTAACTCATGTAGGTAAGGCACTTGGTGCTGGGCCGTATTGTGAGCATCCGCATTTCGCTCGGCTTGCAGCAGATCTTCCGGTATTTATTCGTCAAAGTCATGCTGCATTTGACTTGGAGCGGATTGGCGAGCTGACTGCACAGGAGGAACAATTATGGACGTTATAAGACATGAGATTGTAGGGGATCGTGTCATCCATGGTGAAGGCACACGGCTTGAAGAATGGCGTTCCTGTCAGATCCTGCAACAGATGCCGGAATTTGATATTCCTAAGGTTATTCCTCTAGATGCCAGAGTCTGCATCATTGCCCCTCATCCTGATGATGAAATTTTGGGCTGTGGAGGCCTGATTCAGCGTCTGGACAAACTTGGCTATCAGATCATACTTTTTGCCGTTACCAATGGGACAGCCAGTCATCCCGGCTCTAGTCTGTATACTCCCGAAGAGTTGAACCAGATTCGTCCTGCTGAAACGCGAGCAGCTTTAGAAGCGTTACCTTTAAAACAGAATATCTTGCGGATCGCTTTAGATATTCAAGATGGCAAGGTGGCCGAACAGCGGGATGTGTTGCAACAGCATCTGCAATCTTATCTGCAACCGAATGATGTGTTAATTAGCACATTTGTTCATGATGGACATCCAGATCATGAAATTACGGGGCAGGTCACACAGCAGCTGGCCACTGAACTTCATTTGACCTGTATTCAGGTTTTAATTTGGGCGTGGCATTGGGCAACCCCTGGAGATACCAGAATTCCCTGGACCGTCGCTCATCAACTCAAATTAACTGAGGAAGAATTACAATATAAGTCTCGAGCTGCGCGGCGTTTTAAGAGCCAGATCGAGCTTGATCCGACGATAGATCAATCACCGATTCTGCCAGAGCAGGCATTACAACGTATTTTACAGCCCTGGGAGGTGTATCTGTATGAACAGTAAAGCAGCCTATGATCAGGAATATTTCGATGCCTTATATGCACTGAATCAGGGAGATCCCTGGCAATATGAACAGCGTTGGTATGAACAGCGCAAACGGCAGATTTGTCTGGCGATCTTGCCGCACTTGCAGTTTGACTCCGCGATTGAGATTGGTTGCAGTAATGGCGTCTTTAGTCAGGAACTGGCGCGGCGGACAAATAGCTTAATGTGTCTGGATGCCAATAATACTGCGATCCATTTGGCGCAGCAGCGTTTACAAGCTTATCCGCATGTACAGGTGTTACAGCGGATCGTGCCAGATGATTTGCCCGAACAAAAATTTCAGCTCATTGTCGTCAGTGAGATTTTATATTATCTAAATCCGATTGCTCTGCAACAGGTGCTGACATGGCTGCATACTGCACTGGAACCGGGCGGATGTATCTTGAGTTGTCATTGGCGCGCGCCGATCTCGGGATTTGGCTTAAATGGTGAAGATGTCCATAAGTATCTCAAAGCGCATTTAAACTATGAACATTGTTTAAGCTTGCAGGACTCCGATTTTTTGGTAGATCTCTGGCTGAATTCAGCGCAATCTGTGGCAGAGCAGGAGGGTTTGAGATGAAGAAAATCGGTGTGGTGATTCCGGCCTGTAATGAAGAAGCCTATATTGAACGCTGCCTATTAGCGTTAAAATCAGCACAAACTTATTTTTTTCAATATTTTAAAACAATAGAAAATTTTCCCGAGATTCATATTCTAGTGGTCTTGGACCATTGTACCGATAGCACTGCACTTAAAGTTCAGCAAATGAACATTCCAGCTATCAGTTGCGACTTCCGAAATGTCGGTAAGGCACGCCATGTAGGCATTCAGCAAATGATCGAGCAAGGCTGTGACTGGATTTGCTGTACCGATGCCGATTCATTCGTACAGTACGATTGGTTTCAGGTGATGTTACAGCATCAACCCACCGATGCGATTTGTGGTGTGGTCGAGCTGGATCAATGGGATCATTTAAGCCGGAAAACCCGTCAGGCTTATCTCCGACATTATCAGGACAGCATGGGACATCGGCATATTCATGGCGCAAACCTGTGTTTTAAAGCTTCGGCTTATATACAGGTCAATGGGTTTCAGCAACTGGACTGTCATGAGGATGTCGATTTCATCCGTCGTTTAGAAAAAGCCGGCGCGCAGATTGTCTGGTCGAATCAGCTGAGAGTCACCACCAGTAGTCGGCTCAGCTCAAAAATTGCCGCAGGTTTTGCACATTTTCTACAAAAACTTGAGCTTAAGCAGGCCGCGAAAAAACCGATCAGCCTATGCAAATAAAAGCATAAAACTATAAATTTTATACAATCAGATACTTGTAAAAAATCTTAAAATTTGTGTCTAAAAACTATTCCATTTAAATTTATTCTGTTTATAATTCACGCAAATTCAGCCCCGCAAACTTATACATTCTAGCTATAAGTCTGTGGGGTTTTTCTATGGATGATCGGTAATGGATGCCTGAGCCTTCTTTTTTGGTAATACAATGTTCAATCAAACACTGCTTTCTCGAATTCAGTCTCCATCACCATATCTATGGCAGAAAATAGCGACTGCGTTGTGCTTCTTTAGCTTGGGCTTTAGTACTGCGGCTTGGGCACCCTTAATTCCATATGCACAGCAGCGCCTGTTATTAAATCATGCTGATTTTGGCCTGTTATTGCTGTGTGCCGGAATCGGTTCAATGCTGGCGATGCCGCTGGCCGGCCGACTGGCCAATGCCTTGGGTTGCCGTGCTGTTTTAGCCGTAATTCTCAGTGCATTTTTGTTCATTCTGCCTGCTCTGGCTTATAGTCCGAATCATTTAATGATGGCCATCAGCCTGTTTTTCTTTGGTGCCAGTGCCGGGGCTTTGGGCGTGACTGTCAATATTCAGGCTGCACAGATTGAGAAAAAACTCGGTAAAAGTTTAATGTCGGGTTTTCATGGGGTGTGTAGTTTAGGTGGTCTGGCAGGCGTACTGGGCATGACCATGTTAATGGGTTTTGGCTTGGCGCCTTTAACTGGTGCGGTGATTGTCAGTGTGATTTTGCTGCTTATTGCCTTATTTGCTGTTCCTTTGAGCTTGGGCGCTGAGCCTAAGACAGCGGTAGAAGAAACATCATCAGAACAACCTGCGAAAAAAGCAGCACCGACCTGGGCAATTTTAGGTATTGGTCTGATCTGTTTTGTGGCTTTCCTTTCGGAAGGTGCAGCTATGGACTGGAGTGGTATTTATCTTGCTACTGAGTTCAGCCTGCCTGCGGCGCAAACCGGTCTGGCTTATAGTTTCTTTGCTGGTTTGATGGTACTGGGACGTTTTAGTGGACACCTGATTATTCAGCAGTTTGGTGAAAAAAATACGATTCTGTTAAGCGCACTATTGGCTGCAACCGGTTTATTAACCGTAGTCTTTGCGCCAGTCTGGCAAGTGGTGTTGGTCGGCTATGCGATTTTAGGTTTAGGTAGTGCCAACATTGTACCGCTGATGTTTTCCCGTGCAGGACGTCAGAAAACTTTGGCTTCACATGTGGCATTGTCTTATGTATCGGTATTTGCTTATACAGGTTCGTTGATTGGGCCAGCATTGGTCGGCTTTGGTAGTGAAATCATCGGATTGAGTCTGGTATTTAGCGTCATTGCGATTGGTCTATTGAGTATTGTGATTTTGAATCATCTCACTGCAGACCCAAGCGAAGTACAACAAAGCGAAGAGATTGTGGCTCCTCTTCAAAACGAAACACCAGCTTAATGCTGGTGTTTTTTTACTTAAAAATTTAGGCATGCACACTGAACTGGTTTGAAGCTCCTGCAGCCACCGGGCGATAGATCCGCAGGCTTTGTGAGTTTTTCAGGTCAGTGATAAACTGATCACGCCAGCGAATAATATCGAAATTTTTCAAGCCTTGGCTTAAATAACGATAGCGCTCTAAACGTTCTGATTTAGACATGCGCAGTGCTTTTTTTAAGGCTTTGGCCATACTGTCATGCTCATAAGGATCGACCAGTAAGGCTTCTTTCATTTGTTCAGCAGCACCGGCATATTTAGATAAAATTAAGACACCTGGATCTAAAGGGTCTTGTGCTGCAATATATTCCTTGGCGACCAGATTCATGCCATCCCGGATCGAATTTACCCAGCAAATATCTGCCTTACGATACAGTTGCATCAAGGCCTCATGGCCCAAGGTGTCATAGCTGCAATCGAAGGGTAACCAGTCTGCTGTGCCATGCTGGCTATTGAGTTCATGTACGGCAGATTTAAATTGCGTATACAGGTTCTTATAGGTTTTTACATCCAGTCGGCACGGGCAGGCAATTTGTAATTGCTGGAATTGATTTTTAAACTCCGGTTGATCTTCCAGCAAGCTCTGCAACGATCCGATTTTCTCCAATAAGCCTTTACTATAATCAATCCGGTCAACTGAAATGATGGTTTTATAAGGCTGCACTGTATCCAGATCAAAGGGAAGCTTTTCCAGATGGGTATCTGAGGCCTGATTCTGTAGCTGCACAGGATGCACACCAATCGGATAGCATTTCACATGAATCTTTCGAGATTGATAATTCAGGATTTCATTGTGACGATGCTGCACTTTTAAGGTCTGTTCAAGGAAATTTAAACAGTTTTCCTGATCGCGAGAGGTCTGTAAACCCAGTACATCGTAGTTGGCTAAATGATGTGCCAGATCGCGATGAGCGGCTAAAGTCTGCCAGAGCCTTAGTTCAGGAAAGGGAATATGCAGGAAAAATCCAATACGGTTACGCATGCCCAGTTTACGGCAATAATGTGCCACGCTTAAAAAATGATAATCATGGATCCAAATGATGTCATGTGGAGATGCCACCTGTTTCAGGTGCTTGGCAAAACGCAAATTGACATCCTGATAGATCTTAAAATCCTGCGGCTGATAATCTACAAGTTGATGCTGGTCGTGCATCAGCGGCCACAATGCATTGTTGGCAAAACCACAATAAAAGCCTTGATATTGGGATTCAGTCAATGGACTCGTGTGATATTCAACATTTTGATGCTTCAGGATTTGAAACTTCTGCTCTTTTGTCTGGTCAACTCGGGATCCATTCCAGCCAACCCAGATACCGCCTATATCCTGCAAAGCATCCTGCAATGCCACCGCTAATCCACCTGCCTGTGTATTGTCTGACTTAGGTAGATTTACACGATTTGATAACACTATGAGTTTCGACATGTAATTTCTCCAATAATAATTGTTGTTGTGCTTTCAGTATTTCTAGAAATTCCGCTAGAAAAGCCTGTACTTGAGTCACGTTTTCGAGGCGATGTTGTGCCACGGTGTTGCCTGTACCGACTTTGATAGAGCAGCCTTTGAATGTGTTGATGACTTGAAAACCGGCTTCGTCGGTCAGGTCATCGCCGATAAAAATGGGGTAATGATCATTTAAGTGATATTGCTGAATGATTTGTTGGATAGCTGAACCTTTATTTGCACCTTTGGGCACCAGTTCGAATACAAACTTTCCAGCCTTAAGTTCAAAATCCTGAAAATGAGTAAGACAATTCAAGGCAAATGCATGCACTTGATGCTCTAAATAGGGATGTTCACGAAAATGCAGGGCGACTGAATAGTCTTTAATTTCTATTCGAGTCTGAGGAATATTATTACTATACTCTGTAATATAATTTTTTAATAATTCAAACTGTTCAGGATTTAAATCAATTAACTTGCTTAAACGCAATTGATAGCTTAATTCCAGACCATGAGAGCCTGCAATATTCCAGTCAAATGGATAAATAAGTTTTTGGGCTTGTGCAATTGAGCGACCGGTCACTAATACTAGCTGAATATATTGTTGTAACTCTTTTAAAGTATTTAAGGTTTCGCTCTTAATTATACTTTTTGCTGGATCTGGGTGGAATTCAGAAATGGTTCCATCAATATCAAGAAATAAAACAAGTTTGTGAGAATAAATAATAGGTTTGAGCTGAGTTAAAATCACTTGAGGTAATATATAAGAAGATGTAGCAAGTGAATCTTCTAGATCTTGATCTTCTTTTAGAGTCGACATAAATACTACCTAAGCCTCTGAAGTTAAATTTATTTAAAAGTTAGAATTACCTGAATGGTCATTGCTTTGATTAAATTTATAACATATTTCATTTAACAGACTGGCTTTAAGTGCAGAAACGAAACACTTTTAACAAGTACAGTTACTTTGTAAGATTTAGAAATATTTTGGTAGAAATCCAGTATTGTTAATAAATTTTAAAAATAAATTATGAGGATTTTATATTTTAAGATTTTCTTGGATTGATTGTTTTTCAGGATTTTACATAATAAGATTTATTATTTAATCTTTATTTTTGAATATGTATTTTTTAATTAATTTTTTAGAATATAGTATTTATTATTAATTTATTTTTTTTATTTTTAAATATATGAGGGAGATGTAATTTTGAGATCTTTTTAAATAGAATAATCTAAATAAATTTATAAATCAGGTATATATAATTAAAATATTTAACTTAAGTTTATGAAAACTAATAATTTTTAAGATTGGCTAAGCTGTCTTAAAAGAAAAAATACTAATATTGGCTAGAGGGAAATTTCGTATTATCAAATTTTCTTGGGACCAATTGCAGAGCTACACAATTTAAACAGCCTCTTAATTTAGCATCTCAGATTATTTTTTAATTCTTATTGGTAAATTTTATCAGAGGATAAAAAATCGAAGAAAGACGAACTCCAGTTCTATTACTGAACTCTGAAAATAAATTGAATATTCTTTTTTTGAATCGAAGCGTAGGTGTTAGATGAAGTTGAACTAAACAGAGAGAAGAGATGTAAGGGTGGTATTGCAATGACAGAGCAGATACAAAAGACGGAAAAACAGATCATCAGTGATCTTACATAGGTCAAAAAACTAAGTGATGTTTCAATTAAATTTTTTTTTTTTGCTCAAATGGATATGAGCCAATTTAAAATCAGTAAATGATGACAGAAGAGGAAAGAAATAATTTTTTGAAAAAATAATAAAAGAGCAATCAAAGTGGAGAAAAGCTAAGGGTCGTATCCTATAAGTTAAGAAACCCAACTCAGATACAACCCATCTATTTGCATAAGAGAAAAATACTCAAATTTCTCGCCACACTTCATTTTTGTCTTTTAAAGGAATGGTAAAGTTAAAGTCATCATCATTACTGACCAGAAGACTGGTTGGAGTCTGCATGACCACTTTCAAAACAGTACCGGCTTCAAAAATAATAGGGTCGCAGTTTTCTTTTTGTAGAGTCACCGGTTTAAGTAATTCAATTACTGAACTTTCCATAGTTTTTTCCAAAATAAGATTACTTTTCGATAATTAAATCATAGCATGATTTTTGAAAATTTAACTGTTTCTTCAAAAACTGAGAACTTGATCAGTGACTTATTCAAATAGGGAGTAGTGCTCTATTTAGATTAAAGATACCTAGAAGACATGCAGTATGTCTGATTTTCATCCTATTCTCGCAGTGCTCGGAAGCATAAGGCTCTTTTACATAAACCCGACAGATAACAGGCATAAAAAAGTCTATCAAAATAACGAAAGGTCAAAAACATGATGATTTTTCTGTTTTTTGGTATCGCTCTACTGAATGATAAAAATCGAGAATATAAGGAAAATCATAACGCAGAGCTGAATGATAAAAATAAGTTTCTAGAGACTTGATATCCTTCTATCCTTTTTTACACTAAATTGAAAATTAATGCTTTATAACAGTAAAAATCTAAAATAAGAATAAACTAGGCGTCATTTGGATGACCAAGAGACATAAGGAGAACTGGGTCGGTATGTTTAAGTCATTTTTCCCGCAACCCGTCTGGTTTTTTAGCAGCCTGATTTTATGGTTTATCATTAATCTTGTGCTTTGGCATAGTGGCGGATCAGGATGGGGAACCTATCTGGGTTTTCCTGAAAATTATTTTGATGAAAAGCTTACAATCGGTATCGGGCGTTTCTGGTCAGCTCAATTCATCTGGTTTTATCTCTGGTATTTCATGGCAACTACGATATTTGCGTTGTTCTGGCAATGGAAAGCCGGACACCGATGGCAGCGCTGGTCGGTCTGGGGCTCGGCATTTATTCTGTTTAATATCTGGTTCGGGGTACAGGTCAATGTCGTATTAAATGAATGGTATAGCCCGTTTTATGATCAGATTCAACAAATGCTCACGAAGGGTGGTGGGGATGTTTCATTGCTGTATCAAGGCGCATTAACCTTTATTTATATTGCGATGGTTTATGTCACTTTAGCGGTATTTAACCTGTTTTTTGTCAGCCATTATGTCTTCCGCTGGCGTACCGCGATGAATGATTATTACACCGCACATTGGGAGCAGTTACGTCATATTGAAGGTGCATCACAACGTATCCAGGAAGATACCATGCGCTTTGCCAAAACCACGGAGCAGTTAAGTGTTTCCTTGATCGAAGCGCTGATGTTGCTGATGGCATTCCTGCCGATCTTATATCAGCTCTCTAGTCATGTGAAAGTTTTACCGATTGTAGGGGAAATACCGCATGCTTTAATGTGGGCCTCGATCGGCTGGGCGGTATTGGGTACGGTCATTTTAATGGTCGTGGGAATGAAATTGCCCGGACTGGAGTTCAATAACCAGAAAGTTGAGGCAGCCTATCGTAAAGAGCTGGTCTATGGCGAAGACTATGCTGATCGCGCACATCCGCTGACATTAAAAGAACTGTTTAGCCGAGTACGCTGGAATTATTTCCGGTTGTATTTTCACTATGCTTATTTCAACATGGTTCGGATCTGGTACTTGCAGTTAGACAATATTTACGGATTATTTATTCTGTTTCCAAGTATTGCAGCAGGGGCAATTACTCTTGGTTTGATGATGCAAATCCTGAATGTATTTGGCAAAGTGCGGGAATCTTTCCAGTATCTGATTCTGTCTTGGCCGACGATTATTGAACTGATGTCGATCTATAAACGCTTAAAAGCATTTGAATCACATATTGATTAATTTTTTCTCATATTATTATCCTGCTTTATCAGCCAAACAGTTTTAGGTTTGGCTTTTTTTAGGGCGAGTTAATTTACAAAATCCAATGGAAAATATCGATCTGACCGTTGGTCAGATGACTTGGGTAAATCGTGTCAGAACCTCCCAATATTGGGGTATTCAGATATTTTTTTCTTGTCTAAAATCCTAAGGGCCAGCCAAGATGGCGTTTAATTTCCGGTGGTTTGACGTATAAAAATAACAAATGTACGTTGAGGAAATTATTCTTATGCTGATCTTGTTCAGGCAATGTTATAGCGGATAAAAGGTAAATTTATTACCTATTATAATAAAGGTCTGTAGCGTTCCCTGAATAAGCCGCCGGAGAAGGACTCACCGCCTTCTTCGGTTTTTTATGTGTTTTTTCTATCTTTTTCTTGAGTCCTGAATGGAATTGTTTATTATTTGAACTGATTTAAAAATGATACTTGTGTCAATTTTTATCACATGAAGCTTGGCATAATCAGCAAAGTTGAGGCTGATATGTGCCTTTTTACCATTTAAATATTATAGTTATCAATATCTTGTGTTTGTTGTTTTGTGCTATTTAAGCTATGTTATACGGGATTTTGGGGTTGAGATGTTTGCTGTGAAGCTAAAAGTAATAATTCTAATAATAGGGGCAGCAGGTTTAGCTGGGTGTAATAGCGTGAATCGGTTGAAATCAGAGGTGTTACATCCTTTTGCCAGTCCGGAAGAATTGATTGCCAAACGGGCTTTGAATCAACGTGATGGTAGTGCAAAAGATCATATTTACCTTTGGGGACAAGCACAGAAAAATAATACGACTCAGGCCATGTATCCGCGTTCGATACTGACGCAATATTGTCATGAACAGGGCGGTGAATTTTCACTGCTGTATAAAAGTAATTTTAGTGCAGTGGCAGATGTTGCCCAGCGTAAACGTCTGAGTGCTAATCGGGGTGTTGTACAGGGGAGCGGTGCCTATCAGTGTCGTATGGATGACCTGACTGAAAGCTGGATTGTTTCGATTGAGCCAACTTCTGAACGACAAGTTGATAAAACTAGCCAGACGCGTAGTGTTCGACTACTCACCCAGGTCATGAGTCCATCTCAAGCGAAAAACTTTTATCGTCCAACTAAAGCCAGGGTTACTTTGGAGCAAACCAAACCTGCATCGATAAAAACCACGACTCCTCCTAAGACTCCTGCCGCAAAGACGACGAATGAACTGAAGGAATCGGCACGTAAAGAGCTGGAGAGGAAAGAATTAGAGCGAAAGGAATTAGAAAGAAAAGAGTTAGAGAAAAAAGAAGCAGAGAAAAAGCAGCTAGCAGCGGCATCAGCTCGAGCTACGGTAGCAGAAACACCGCAACAAAATCAGATGAAGATTTATGTGGCAGCGCGACGTGATATTAACAGTGGCAAGAATCTGAATAATGCCTGTAACAACGCCCAGCGTGCCTATAACTATGGCAAATTGCAGGGCACAGAGGGAACACGTGTCTATACTGAATCAGGGATGCTGGTTGCACGCTGTCTGAACAGTATTCCGGTCTATGCCAGCCGTTTCCCAAATGCTAAAGCACAATCCAAGCGGATTTTGCAGAATTTGGCCAATAATTATAATCATGCCGGAGCCAAGAATCTTTTGAGGCAGTTAAAATAAGCGCGGGATCAAAAGACTTAATCCAAAATCCGTATGATCCTTTTGATGATCGAGAAGATAGGCGCAAAAATCTGTTCGATCCGACGGGAGAGAGTAGAAGAAAGTCCGCTTGGTTTAGCGGAGAGATCACGTGACCCGAGAATCTCCTTCCGTGATGTCGGATGGATGAATAAAAATACGATCAAGACGAAAAAAAGGACAAGTCCCCACAGTATGATGCTGTGAAATATGTTGGTATTCATAATTATAAGTTTTTATTTTTATTGTTTTAGTCTAAATCATAGCGCTAAGTTTGACTGATCAATATCCTGACCTGATGAATAGCAATATGGACATCAGAATGATCATCCAAGTGTTGCAAATCTGATTTAGGTTTTACAGAGCTCTATCAGTTTATTGCCCTGTTCCATGCTACAAATAACTGGTTTTATATCACTGGCCGGACATCGAAGAACAGGAAATTATGATGGCGCATAGATCTTTCACAAAGCTTCGTACATTTTTAATAAGTGCAACATTATTAGGTGCAACTCAGGTTGCCATAGCAGGTCCAACAGTTGATCAGCTCAGTGACTGTTTGATGAAATCCACCACAGCCACCGATAAAACCACGGTCTTGCAATGGACCTTTGTGGCATTGGGTAATCATCCGGACTTAAAGGCTTTTAGTAATGTGACCGCTACTCAAAAGGAAGCATTAGATAAGAATCTGGCGACCGTTTTACAGCGCATCCTTGTAGAGCAATGTTCTACACAAACCAAAGCCGTGATTCAGGCGGAAGGCTTGCAAGCTGTAGGGGATAGTTTTCAGGAATTAGGTCGAACTACGGGGGAAGCGATTGTGAAAAATCCTGAGGTGAATCAGCAGTTGAAAGGTGTGTTGCGTTATATTGATTTAAATCGTGTGGCACAGACTTTTTTGACGCCAGATTTGTTGAATAAGTTGGGGTTGTAAACTTGTTTTTTTAATCACCTCTCCCTAGCCCTCTCCTAAAAGGAGAGGGAACCCCATTGCAAAATTCATATAAGTATTAAATTAAATGATACCCCCTCTCCCTGTGGGAGAGGGTTGTCGTCACGCATAAAAAAGGACTTTGAGGGATTGATACACTTAAGAGTTTTGAAATTAATCTTTAGAAAATTCATGGCTTTAATGTGTTTTATAAATAAGTTATTACTTGGTCAATAATTAATATTTCAAAATGAGTTTTTGTATGGTAGATCCTTCATTGTCAGCTTTATTTAAAGTGATAAATAAGCCACTTAATGATCTTTATGATTTTGTAAAAAAAGAAACCAAATTTCATCTTGAAAAACAAAAGTTGAACGATATTTCTGGGAAGTTAGAAATTAAAATAGAGAATATAAAGAAGGTAAAAACAATCTATAAAGGAGATGAAGCTATTGATTTAAATTTATTTTATTATCCACCTTATATTAATAGCGATAAGGGGTATATAAAAGCTGAAACTATAGAAGATATTTCATTAAAAAATTTCGTAATTGAGGGTGTTGCAGGTCAAGGCAAGTCAATTTTATTAAGATATTTGACTTATAGGGAATATCAAGGGGAAAAAAGAATCCCAATTTTTATTGAATTAAGAAAATTAAATGAAAAAGCTGAGATTTTAAGTCATATAAAAGAAGCAATTAGTTCATGGGTTTTTTCAGTTAGTGATGAATTATTAAATTGGGTGTTAAAATCTGGAAAAATTGTTTTATTGCTTGATGGTTTTGATGAGTTAAAAGAAAAAGATGTATCAAATGTAATCAAAGATCTTGAGAGTATTATTCAACAATATCCACAAACTCAAATCGTAATAACTTCACGACCAGATAATGCCATTCAATCGAGTAATTTTTTTAAGGTACTAAGTATAAGACCTTATGATGATGATGAAATAATAGGTTTAATTAGAAAACTTGTAGATGATGAGGACTCATTCGATAATCTTGTAAATGCTTTGCAAGAAAGCCCATTAAAAGTTGATGAGTTATTAAAAACTCCTTTAATGGTTACTCTTTTTGTAATGACTTATAGAGCAAAATTAATTATTCCTGACAGTCTTTCCAAATTTTATGAAGAGTTATTTAGTGTTTTAATTTATAAGCATGATCGAACTAAGCCAGGATACCAGAGAGAATTTAAAAGTAATTTAAATGAAAGTGAGCTACAAGAGTGGTTTGAAATTTTGTGCTTTATTTCTAAAAATGAAAATAAATTAATTTTTAATAGTAGACAGGATCTTTTGGAATGTATTAAAAAATCAATAACTAAGAAATTCCCAAAAGAAGATCCTTCAGCTTTATTGGAAGATATTAGTAAAAATTTATGTTTAATTATTCGTGATGGTAATAACTACAGTTTTATTCATCGCTCTATTCAGGAATTTTTTGTGGCTTCTTTTTTTAAGAAAAGGCCTCAAGACTTAGCTGAACAGACTTATAAACTATTAGATGAAAAAGGAAAAAAATATAAATCTGAGATTAGATTTTTATCAGAAATTGATAGTTATAGATATAAAAAGTATTTATTAAAACCATCATTAGAGTGTTTTTTTGAAATTTATCCTAACCTTGAATCTTTTAAAAATAGCTTAAATGTTTCTTTAGAGGAGGGGTATGATGTTTATCATTTGGAAGTAGATTTAGATAATTCACATGAAACTGTGAACTATGTAGAAGCAACGATTTCGATGGTAGATATTACTCAAACCTTAGATGATAAGCATGGTAATTATTTATATCATTTATTGTATGATCACTTAATTTCGTGTCGGGAAGCATCAAGTGCAATTTTTATTAATCTTAATAATTATGGTGTAAATAGATTTATGCAAACTATGCCAATTTTAGATCATGAAATCAAAATAAATAAAGTGTCAAAATTTTTTCGTAACGAAAATAGTAACTTAATTGATAATATTTATAAAAAATTTGAAAAACAGCTGCAAGAATGTAAAGTTGAAATTGATAATCAGGAAGATCAAAGTTTCCTAGATTTAATATGAAAAAAACCCGCTCTAAAGCGGGTTTTCTTTTAAAGAAAGATTAGATTAACCAATCAATTTCTTCATCAACTCATTTACTTGCGCAGGGTTCGCTTTACCTTTTGCTGCTTTCATGACTTGACCAACCAGACCATTGAAAGCTTTCTCTTTACCAGATTTATACTCTTCAACCATCTTCTCGTTGGCAGCAAGTACTTCCTTAATAATCGCTTCAATCGCACCTGTATCAGTTTCCTGTTTCAAGCCTTTTTCAGCAATAATCTCGTCCGCAGATTTGCCTTCTTCCCACATAAAGCCGAATACTTGCTTCGCGATCTTACCGTTAATCGTGTTATCCACAATACGCGCGATCATACCGCCAAGTTTTTCCGCAGATACAGGAGAATCCGCCAAATCTAAGCCTGCTTTGTTTAGCGCCCCTGAGAATTCGCCCATCACCCAGTTTGCAGACACTTTACCTTGTGCAGCACCACCAGCAGCTTTAACGACTTCCTCATAAAATTCAGACATTTCACGAGTAAGTGTAAGCACGTGCGCATCGTACTCAGTCACGCCAAAGTCCGCCACGAAACGCGCACGACGTGCCGCAGGAAGTTCAGGCATGGTCGCTTTAATTGCTTCGATTTGCTCATCTGCAATTACTACAGGCAACAAGTCAGGGTCTGGGAAGTAGCGGTAATCATTCGCTTCTTCCTTAGAACGCATTGAACGCGTTTCCATCTTTACAGGGTCGAACAGACGCGTTTCCTGATCAATGGTGCCATCCCAGTCCAGAATTTCCATTTGACGTTCAATTTCAACATTGATCGCTTGTTCAATGAAACGGAATGAGTTCAGGTTTTTCAATTCACAACGTGTACCAAACGGTTGACCCGGACGACGTAACGACACGTTACAGTCACAACGGAACGAACCCTCCGCCATGTTACCGTCAGAAATACCTAACCAGCGCACTAAAGTGTGAATTGCCTTGATATAAGCAACCGCTTCTTCAACCGAACGCATATCCGGTTCAGAAACGATTTCAAGCAGCGGCGTACCAGCACGGTTCAAGTCGATGCCTGACATACCTTCGAACTGATCATGAATCGATTTACCCGCATCTTCTTCGAGATGCGCACGGGTTACGCCAATGCGTTTAACCGTGCCATCTTCAAGCTGGATGTCGATATGACCCAAGCCCACAATCGGGTTGTCCATCTGGCTGATCTGATAGCCTTTTGGAGAGTCCGGATAGAAGTAGTTTTTACGCGCAAATACAGACGCCTGATCGATGTAAGCATCGATGCCCAAACCAAAGCGAATCGCAAGATCAACCACTTCTTTGTTTAATACCGGTAATACGCCCGGCATAGCCAAATCAACCAGGCTGGCTTGCGTGTTTGGATCATTACCGAAAACAGTCGATGAACCTGAAAAAATTTTGGTATTGGTGGCAAGCTGAGTGTGAATCTCGATACCAATAACGACTTCCCAACCATCAATCAGGTTGGATTTTGGTTTAGCCGATTTTTGAGCTTGAGCCATTATGCGTTCTCCTCAGCAATTGCAGCGCGTTTTGTATGCCAATCGGTGGCCTGTTGATACTGGTGTACCACAGACAACAATTGAGATTCTGACCAGTAATTACCAATCAGCTGTAAGCCAACTGGCAAGTTATTTTGGTCAAAACCGACAGGCGCGTTAATCGCAGGAAGACCTGCTAGATTGACAGCAAGTGTATAAATATCGCCTAAGTACATTTCAACTGGCGTCAGATCCGCACCAATTTTATAGGCAGTCGTTGGCGCAGAAGGTGCAGCGATGACATCAACAGATTCAAATGCTTTGAGGAAATCTTGCTGGATCAGACGGCGTACTTTCTGTGCTTTTACATAGTAAGCATCGTAATAACCTGCAGACAGGGCATACGTACCAATCAAGATACGGCGTTGCACTTCGGCACCAAAACCTTCTGAACGTGAACGTTTGTACAGGTCCATCAGGTCCACAGGATTTTCTGCGCGGTAGCCATAACGTACGCCATCAAAACGTGACAGGTTCGAAGAAGCTTCGGCAGGTGCGATCAGATAGTAAGTCGGCACATAGCTTTCAGTCATGTTGAGATCAATCTCAACCAGAATTGAGCCCATCTCTTCCAGTTTTTTTAAGGATTCTTCAACGCGTGCTTTGACTTCAGCATCTAAACCAGCAACATTAAAATATTGCTTTGGAATACCAATGCGTAAGCCTTTTACTGAGGTAGCGTTCAAGTTCGCGACATAGTTATCTACCGCTTGATCCATCGAGGTTGAATCTTTGGCATCATGACCGGCCATGACATTCATCAGGTAAGCACAGTCTTCCGCCGAGCGCGCCATTGGACCGCCTTGGTCTAGTGATGATGCATAAGCAATCATCCCGAAACGCGATACACGGCCATAGGTCGGTTTAAGGCCGGTCAGACCACAGAATGACGCAGGTTGACGGATAGAGCCACCGGTGTCAGTACCAGTTGCAAATGGTGCTAGATCGGCTGCAACGGCTGCCGCAGAGCCACCAGAAGAGCCACCAGGGACATGACCCAGGTTCCAAGGGTTAGCCGTTGCGCCGTAATATGAGTTCTCAGAGGTCGAACCCATCGCGAATTCGTCCATGTTCACTTTACCTAAAGTGACCAGGCCCGCAGCTTTGCCTTTCGCTACAACGGTCGCGTCGTAAGGAGAGATAAAATTGTCCAGCATTTTAGAACCGGCGGTGGTCTTGATGCCTTGGGTACAGAAAATATCTTTGTGGGCAACTGGCACACCAGTCAGGGCAGAGGCATTACCAGCTTTGATTGCGGCATCGGCAGCATCAGCTTCAGCCAACGCCTGTTCAGCAGTTACGGACACATAAGACTTTACCTGAGCATCAATTTTTGCAATGCGCTTTAAGTAGTGTTCAGTCAATTCGCGAGATGAAAACTGGGCATTTGCCAGACCTTCACTAAGTTCACGAATGGATAAGCGATGTAAATCTGTCATGAGAAATAATTCTTTACGTTTAATTTAATAAAAAGAATGAACTGGGTAGTAATTACTCAATCACGCGCGGTACGAGGTACAAGCCATCCTGAACAGCTGGTGCAACTGCCTGGTATTGCTCACGATGATTGGTTTCAGTAACCACATCATCACGTAGCGGCTGAGGGTGGTCGAAAGGACTTTTCAGGGGTTCAACACCATCGGTATTGATGCCTTTCAGGGTTTCCATCATGCCTAAAATTTTATTTAAACTTTGAGCATATTCAGCAGATTGCGTATCATTGAGAGATAATCGTGCAAGGTTGGCAATAGCTGAAACTGTTTCTGCACTTAAATCTGCAGAATGCTGTGCATCCGATGTAGACATAATATTACCTAATCAGTATTAAAAAAAATTCAAATTATCATGCGTTATGATAAGCGATTGACTTGTCCAAATCATCACATTTAGTTAAAGTGGCCACCTTGCGTCCATATAAAGTTTAACTGAGAACGTCCCCGTGATTCTAAAACGACTAATAGGCTTGTTTTCGCCCGATCTTGCCATTGATTTAGGTACAGCAAATACACTTATTTATGCGCCAGGACGAGGCATTATATTAAATGAACCAACGGTTGTAGCCATCCGTCATAGTGGTTCACATAAAATTGTTGCGGCAGTCGGTCTTGAAGCGAAGCAAATGCTAGGTCGTACCCCAGCCAATATCTCAGCGATCCGTCCAATGAAAGACGGTGTGATTGCGGATTTTGAAGTCACTGAGACCATGCTGAATCAGTTTATTCGCAAAGTACATGAAAACCGTTTATTTACTCCGGCCCCGCGTGTCGTGGTTTGTGTGCCATGTAAATCGACCCTGGTTGAGCGCCGCGCCATTCGTGAAGCCGTGTTTAATGCGGGCGCACGTGATGTACGTTTAATCGAAGAGCCAATGGCAGCAGCGATTGGTGCAGGTATGCCAGTTGAGCAGGCCTGTGGTTCGATGGTGGTTGATGTGGGCGGTGGTACCACTGAAATTGCGATTATCTCGCTGCAAGGTTGTGTTTATGCAGATTCTTTACGTATCGGCGGTGATGTATTTGATGAGCAGATCATTAACTATGTGCGTAAAGCGCATGGCTGTGTGATCGGCGAAACCACTGCTGAAGTGATCAAAAAAGAAGTGGGTATGGCGTTGCCAGATGAAGGTGCTAAACCGCTTGAAATTGAAGTTCGTGGCCGTAACCTCGCAGAAGGTGTGCCTCGCGCAATCGTGGTTAATTCTGACGAAGTCACCCAAGCGATTTCTGATCCATTGCAAAACATCGTGTCTGCTGTGAAATCTGCGCTAGAACACACACCTCCTGAGCTTTCTTCGGACATCGCTGAACGCGGTATCGTGTTAACTGGTGGTGGTGCATTGCTACGTAACCTGGACAAGCTGCTTGCCAAAGAAACTGGCCTGCCAGTGGTGGTGGCAGAAGATCCACTATCATGCGTGACACGTGGTGGCGGCAAGGTACTCGAATTTTTCGACAACCCAAATCATGACATGTTATTCGTAGGCTAAGAAAAGGATCCGGCGGGTGCAAGCACATCTGTTTTCTCGACAACCGCCATCTTTTCGCTCTTTTATCATTGCATTGGTGACATGCCTGGTGGTGCTTTTCTTTGATTGGCGCATGCCGCATGTTGTTCAACCTGCAAGGGATGTCCTGTACGCTGCTTATAATCCTATTTATGCGGTGGCCAGTTATCCGGTATTGTCGCGAGAGTGGTTGAATCAACAAACCAAGTCTGAAGCTCAGTTGCGCCGGGAAAATACCGCGATGCAAGCCGAGCTGTTACAGGCACAGGTACGCTTACAAAAAATCTCTGAACTTTCTGCTGAAAATACCCGTTTGCGCGGTCTATTGGACACGCCGCTGATCATTGATGGGCGTATTGAAATTGCCGAAGTGATTGGTACCGATGCTGATCCATTACGGCATATTATCGTGATCAACCGGGGTTCAAATAACGAGCTGAAAGTCGGGCAAACGGTACTGGATGACAAGGGTATCATGGGACAGATTATCAATGTCTATCCGCATAGTAGCCGGGTCATGCTGTTGTCCGATAAAGAACATTCACTGTCAGTGCGCCTGGAACATACCGGTATGCGTGCCATTGTTTCGGGCACAGGTGATCTGGGACGTTTAAAAATGGAATATGTACCGACCAGTGCCAATATCAAGGTCGGTGAAAAAGTCTATAGTTCGGGCTTGGGACAACATTTCCCGGCAGGTTATCTGGTGGGGCAGGTATCTAAAGTACAACGCCATAATTCTGGTGAATTTGCCCAGATTGATGTGACGCCTGCGGCTCAGCTGGCCGGTGGACATCATGTGGTGGTGTTATTTTCCGATTCATTAGCGATGGAGCAACCGCATGTCAATCGCTAAGATGAAATCCAGAAAGCATCGTGATCCTTTAATGGCTATTGTCATTTCGGTGATTGTGGCTTCTATTTTAATGGTCTATCCACTTTCCTATAATCTCTCGGGCTGGCGTCCGCTGTTTATGCTGATGATCATGCTCTTCTGGGTGTTATGTCAGCCAACCTGGTGCGGGATCTGGTTTGCCTTTGGTACGGGTATTTTTATTGATCTGCTGCTGGATGCACCTTTGGGTCTGAATGCGCTGAGCTTTATCATTATTGCCTTTTTAGCTCGCTTTCTGACCCGTGAACGCCGTATCCTGACCTTTAATAATCTCTGGGTGATTATGGGGCTGGCGATTGTCGCATATCTGCTGATGATCTTTTTTACCCAGATTATAGCTGGCGTGCAATTTTCTTATGCACGGCACTGGATTCCGATGCTGACCAGTATTCTGGTTTGGCCTGCTATTTATTATGTGCTCAAAAAATGGCGCGTATAATTCTAGCTTCCAGCTCACCCCGGCGCCGCGAGTTGTTACAGCAACTCGGGCTGAGCTTCGATATTTACAGTCCCGAGATCGACGAATCGGTACAAGCAGGCGAGTCGGTTGCAGCCTATGTTGAACGTCTGGCACGTGCCAAAGCCGATGCTGTGGCCGAGCGTTATCCAAATGCCATTATCATTGCTGCAGATACCAGTCTGGGAGTGGATCAGGAGATTTTAGGCAAGCCTGAATCCAAACAACATGCGATTGAAATGTGGACAAAAATCTCCGGTCGGTGGCATGATGTCTATAGTGGTGTCTGTGTTCGTACAAAGCATGAAAAATACAGTATAGTGGTGCGCACACAGGTCGAATTTCAAATCCTAAGCGCTGCAGATATGGAAAGTTACTGGGCGACAGGTGAGCCCTTGGGTAAAGCAGGGGCTTATGCAATTCAAGGAATTGCTGCACGTTATATTCCAAAAATACAGGGCAGTTATTCCAATGTGGTGGGCTTGCCCTTATATGAAACAGTACAGTTATTACAGACGGTTAAGGCACTAAATTAACTGCTGAAAAGAATTCTTATAATGTTTTGAGTGTAGTTATGTCTGACGAGTTGTTGATTAACGTCACGCCGATGGAATGTCGGGTCGCGTTGATTGAAAACGGCACGGTCAATGAACTGTTTGTCGAGCGTACGGCCAAGCGTGGCCTGGTAGGGAATGTCTATAAAGGAAAAGTGGTGCGGGTCTTGCCCGGCATGCAGGCTGCTTTCGTAGATATCGGACTTTCTCGCACTGCGTTTTTACATATCAATGATATGGTCTGGCCCCGCAATCAGCCAACCCCGAATGTCTTTGAGCTACTTCAACCGGGACAAGTCCTCACGGTTCAGGTGATGAAAGATATGCTCGGTACCAAAGGCGCACGCCTGTCTACCGATCTGTCGATTCCTTCGCGTTATTTGGTGCTGATGCCATATGGCAATCATATCGGTGTATCGCAACGGATTGAATCCGAGGAAGAGCGCAATCGCTTGCGTTCGATCATTGAGCGGATTCAGGCAGAACATAAGCTGCCAGGTTCAGTGATTGTACGTACTGCGGCAGAAGGGATTGAAGAAGAAGCCATTGCACAGGATATGGCTTATCTGGCCAAGCTTTGGGAATATATCCAGCGCAAGCAAAAGATTATTGCAGTACCGTCTTTGATCTTTGAAGAATTGCCTTTGCCGCAACGGGTGATTCGTGATCTGGCCAATGAAGAAACTGCTAAAATTTACGTGGATTCACGTGAAATTCATGCCAAGCTGCAGGAATTTGTCGAAGAATTTGTCCCGAATATGAAAGACCGTTTGCTGCATTATCCGGGCGAGCGGCCAATTTTTGACTTGTATAATGTCGAAGAAGACCTGCAAAAGGCATTGCAAACTCGAGTCGCATTGAAGTCTGGCGGTTATCTGATGATTGACCAGACGGAAGCCATGGCCACAATTGATGTCAATACCGGTTCTTATGTTGGTGGACGTTCGCTGGAAGATACGGTTTTTAAAACCAATATGGAAGCGACGGATGTTATCGCGCGTCAGTTACGGCTGCGTAATCTCGGCGGCATTATCATCATCGACTTCATTGATATGCAGGAAGCGCAGCATCGTGAAGAAGTGATGAAACAGTTTGAGCGCATGTTAGAACGTGACCACGCCAAGACCAAGATTACTCAGGTATCAGAACTGGGCTTGGTGGAAATGACCCGGAAACGCACCCGTGAGTCGCTGGAACATCTGCTGTGCGAGTCTTGTCCGACCTGTCAAGGACGCGGTTATGTCAAAACAGCCGAGTCAGTATGTTACGAAATATTCAGGGAAATTCTACGCTATGCTCGTGCATATGAGTCACAGAGTGGCTTTACTGTCGTCGCGCATCCGGCTGTCATTGATCGATTATTGACGGCAGAAGCGCCTGCAGTCGCTGATCTGGAACATTTCATTAATCGCGTGATTAAGTTCCAAGTGGAAAATCTGTATACGCAAGAGCAATACGATATCATTCTCAGCTGAAATTGTAACAGAATATCGTTAAACACTTGTTACATCTGAAATTTTACAACAGGGCCTTTATTTACAATACTAGATGCATGAATTAGCCAAAGCCGTTTCTCCCAGTTTCAGGCTTAGCAAAAGGAGTGTGTGATGAGTATGAGTAAAGCAGTAATCCATAAAGGCCTAAAACACGTATTAGAACCAAAGACTGTACATGCGGGATATATCGTTGATGAGCGCGGTAATGAAGTTCAAATTACCGCGAGCATGATCCGTAACGTCTGTCATCAATTATTACAACAGTGCCGTACCATTAAAAGCTGATTGTATTTGTGTATTGTTTCTAACTTATCAAAAAATGATTTGGATAGATGTTTAAATCGAGAAGTCTTCCAAAAGTTCTAAAATAATTTAAAAAGATTTCAAAAAATAAAGCAAAGGGACCGGATCGGTCCCTTTATTCTGTGTTCAAGGACTGGCAAAAATGATCAGCACCTTTGGCAGTCCATCTATCTTATTTACTTATCCGCGGCTAGCTTACCGCCCGTAACTTTGGGACAGGTTCGCCATCTACAATAAGTTCAAAACGTTGAATTTCTTCTTCCAGATGTGTTAGCAAGTTCTGCATTTTCGGCAGGGCATTACGACATGCGGTCAAGCCGACTTCCAGTTTGTCTAGATAGCTGGTCATGGTGATATTTAGAGCCTGACCATCCAGTACGATAGAAGCCGGATAAAGTGCTTCAAGACGTGCACCATTCCAGTAAAGGGGCTCTTGTGGTCCAGGTACATTGGAAATAATCACGTTAAACGCCTGACGTGTCGGCATTAAACCGGAGGCAATGTTCAGACCCGCTGCACCATAGACAAAAGCACTATAGTTCAAGATTTGATTGGCATTCATGCGTTTGAAGCGTTCTTTGGCACTCAGTACACTACGGCGTACGATCTTGAGACGTTCCAGCGGATCTTCTTTATGCGTGCCCAGATTGGCCAGAATCATGGTAATACGGTTGGATATATCTGAATCGTCACTACGAACAGAAGCTGGAACCATGGCAATTAACGGTTTTTTCGGTAAGGCATTTTGCGATAATAAATATTCACGTAATGCGCCTGAACAAATGGCCAGGACGATGTCATTAATGGTCACGCCTAATGCCTTGGAAATATGACGTAAGCGTGAAAATTCGAAAGACTGGGCTGCAAAGCGACGCGAAGCACTGACACGTTGATTCAGAATACTGCTTGGCGCCTGAAAGCTGGATACATAATCCGGATTGCGTCCCATATCTTTCATGACGGTTTGCGACAGTTCATAAGCAACTCGTGGGGCACATTCCAGTTGCCCCTTAATGGTCTGCAGGACATTTTTAAACCTGTTCACTTTAGGTGCTTTAAGGCGTTTGGCACGTGGGCCTTCCACACACCAAGGCGGTACAATACTCTTGGCATTTGGGTCATGTGAAAGCGACTTTTCGACCAGACGCATGCCAGCAATTCCATCCACCATGGCATGGTGAATTTTGAAATACATGGCAAAACGATTACCTTCAATGCCCTCAATGATATGACAGGTCCATAAAGGTTTGGCACGATCAATCAGGGCACTATGTTCTTGTGAAATATAGGTCAGCAATTCACGGATACGGCCCGGTTTTGGCAGGGCAATATGACGAAAATGATGATCTAAATCAAATTCCTGGTCTTCATCCCAAAACAGGCCGTTTAAATAATTGTTAAAAGGTGGGATTGGAGAGCATTTCGAATTTTGGATATCCGTGACTAGATCCTGAATAAAGGAAGCTGGCGCATTGTCGGGAATTTGGAATAAAAATAGTCCACCTACATGCATAGGCTGCTGCCGTTTCTCTAAAGTTAAGAAAATAAAATCAATTGGATGTAATGGACGCATAGCGTGGATTGCCTCACTGCATTCTCTATGGCTTTTTTGCTAAAAGGCCTTGTTAGAATTATTACTTTAGTTTTTAAAGTATATCTTTTTTAGCATATAAATGAACTGCTTTATCTTGCCTCAACTGTGAAAAAGTGGCTATTGACAAGAACAAAATATCTTCCTAATTTTATGAAATGTGAAAATTTTAGTTTTAAAATAGTTTTCTAAAAATAGTATTCACTAGGCGAAGTGGAGTGTAACTTAATAATTATGTGTTATTAAAAGAATAGCATTGTGTTCAATTTCACATTTTATACAAATAAATCAATGAACTAAAATTTTATAAATTCTTTAATTAAAATAATATTATCCCGATAAAAGGTAATTTATATCTTGTCACTAAATGTAAAATTATCAATTAAAAAGACTATCTTTATTAAAAAATAGCCTTTCAATCAATAGGAACGATAAAACTTAACTTTATTTTTTTAGATTGCCAGCATGTAAGCCACATTCTTTATGAGTGGCTTCTTCCCACCACCAGCGGCCTTCGCGTTCATGCTGATTTGGCAGCACAGGGCGAGTACAAGGTTCACAGCCAATTGAAACAAAACCTTTTTCATGCAAGGCATTATAAGGGACTTCCATCATACGGATATAACTCCAGACATCCGCGCTGGACCAGTTGGCTAGAGGATTGTACTTGATCAACTGCTTTCCCGGACCGGAAAAACCTGGATCGGCCTGAACCACTGGAATTTCATTGCGTGTACCCGGACTTTGGTCTTTGCGCTGACCGGTAATCCAGCCGTCCAGCGTGGCCAGTTTTTTACGTAGCGGTTGAACCTTGCGTATACCGCAACATTCCTGATGGCCATCTTCAAAGAAACTGAATAAACCTTTGGTGGTCACTAAATTTTGTACTGCATCCGTTTCAGGGAAGCAGATTTCAATCTCGATATTATAATGCTTACGCACTCGTTCAATAAACTGATACGTCTCTGCATGTAGACGGCCAGTATCCAGACTGAATACCCGGAACGGTTTACCGAGATGCGATGCCATATCAATCAATACAACATCTTCAGCACCAGAAAATGAAATCGCAATTTCACCTTGCTGGCCCAGTGCAAGTGCCAAAATTTCATTGGGCGATTTATCTGCATATTCAGATGCAAGCGCATCAATACGATCAATAGTAGGAATGATGGTCATGAGAGTCCTGGCGATATAGGCTTGGAAAGGACATGGCCTATATTAGTTAATTTCACATCTATTTTAATAGAATTGATTTAATTGACTTATCACTAAAAAATAAATACTTATTAAAAAAATAGATTTAAAAAAGTACAGTGCAAAATCTGTTTCTTCAGCTATGATAGTGCAAAATTGTTTCAATACAACTTAGAGGGAATGTTCATGGAAGTCGTATGTCTAGATTTAGAAGGTGTGTTGGTTCCAGAAATCTGGATTAACTTTGCTAAAAAAACCGGTATTAAAGAGCTTGAAGCGACGACTCGTGACATTCCTGACTATGATGTACTGATGACCCAACGTCTGAATATTTTAAAACAGCACGGTTTAGGCTTGAACGATATTCAGGAAGTGATTGCAGAAATGGGGCCGTTCCCGGGAGCAAAAGAATTTGTGAAATGGGTGAGTACGCATTTTCAACTGATTATCCTTTCAGATACTTTCTATGAATTTGCGCATCCACTAATGAAGCAGCTGGATTGGCCAACTATTTTCTGTCATAAATTGGAAACGGATGAAGCTGGCATGATCTCGGCTTATAAACTTCGCCAGCCAGATCAAAAACGTCAGGCTGTTAAAGCACTGCATGGTTTGAATTTCCGTGTGATTGCGGCAGGGGATTCTTATAACGATACCACGATGCTGGGTGAAGCAGATCATGGTTTCCTGTTTGATGCACCTGAGAATGTCATTGCTGAATTCCCGCAATTCCCGCCAATTCGTGGTTATGATGCGTTAAAAGAAGCGATTCGTAATGCTTCAGTACGTGATATTCCAGCTTAAATTATTTAAGTAAATAAAAAAGGCGCTTAAAGCGCCTTTTTTATTGAATCTATCAAAAAATTAGAAACGGTAACCGATTTTTAGACCATAGCCGAGTGCATGGTTATCTTCAAAATCGCCAAGTTCGTTCTTACCTGCTTTCGCAGTTGCATCACCTAACCAGAAGTATTTCACACCACCTTGAATGAAATAGTTTTCTGCAGGGCTATATTGCGCGCCTAAGCCTACATTCCAGTAGCCTTCAGTTGGACCTAAAGTAGTGACTGGGTTGCCTGCACCAGAGTCATAACCTACAGAAGTAGAACCTGACCATTTATTATTAAATTTACGGCCAACACCAACATTCGCAGACCATTGGTCATCTGAATAATCAATCAAATTATTACCTGAAGCATTTTTAAGATATTCAGGGGTTACTGCAAATTGATCCCAATGTACCCAGCGTACGTTTGCAAATGCGATGGTATTGGCTGCTACACCGGTTTGAAGGTCTAAGTTTACTGACTGAGGGGTTACCGCATGGACATCAGAAGTCAGTAATGTTGCTACACCACGTGGACTAGAAAATGTTTCGACACTTTTGGCTTTATGATCAATTTCAGAACGATAAGTTACAGCAGCTTTTAATGCAATTTCTGGAATTTGATAAGCAAAACCAGCAAGCCAGCCAAAAGCTTCTTCTTGTTCGAGATGGATGTTATAGCCACTCAGGCCACGTTTAGTAGGGTCAGTTGGAGATGCACCATATCCTAAACCACGAAGAGAAATATCGGCTTCTACCGTTTGCCATACCGGACCTGCATAAAAGTTCCAGTTTTCTGTTGGCTGGTAACCAATAAGTGCAGTTATATTATGTGTTTTTACTTCTACAGAAGTTGACTCATTCCCTTGAGAAAAAATAGAAAGAGGACCTACAGCTTGATAGTTTGAATCTGCACCATAAGGCTGATCATAAATCAGGCCTAAAGAAATTTTATCGGTTGCTTGTACTTTAATTGCGGCATTAGCGAAGTAATAAGATTCCGCCATATCATCCGCATTAAGCTGTTTTGATTTTACTTCAGCATCAAGAACAGAAATACCTGCTTCAGCATAGTTACCCGGCTGTAAAAAAGCAGAAATAGATTGACCAGAACGGTCTAAGCCAGCTGCTTGAACTGCAGAAAGAGGTAAAGTGCTAAGTAAAATAGCAGAATAAATTTTATTGAGCTTCATGGTACGTTCCCTGATGCCATCTGTAACAAAAATGTGTAGGAAAAGTAACATAATTTTAAAAAGAGTAAATACTCAGCTCTGTTGAAGAAATGAACTAAGGCGGTTAAATAAAAGGGTTGCTTAGAGTATTTATACTATATTTTTATATTAACTAAATGATAAATAAGAAAATAAAAATTAAAGATAAATTTTAAAAAATTGATATTTGGAGCAGGATTAATTGCTTGTAAAACAAGCAAATGATATGCAAGTGTATAAAATAAGAGTTAAAAAATAAAAAACCACTCGAAAGTGGTTTTTTATTTAATCAGCGCTTAGAAGCGGTAGCCCATTTTTAAACCATAAGCAATCGCATTATTATCTTCAAATTTACCTGCACTCGCATCCATACCTGGGACTGAATGTGCACCTGTAACAGCATCTGCATCACCTAGCCAGAAATATTTCACACCACCAGCAATAAAGGTTGAAGGTGTAGGACTAAATTGTAGACCTAGACCAACATTCCAATAGCCTTCAGTTGGTCCTAAAGTTGATACAGGGTTACCTGCGCCAGAGTCCCAACCTACAGAGACATTACCTGCCCATTGTTCACTAAACTTACGTCCAACACCTGCAGTTGCAGACCATTGGTCATCTGAATAATCAACTAGGTTAAAACCTCCAGCATAACCTGGTGGGTTTGATACTAATGGCGAAACTGCTTCTGATGCTATACCAAATTTATAAGGACGAATTGAGAAATCAGACCATTCTACCCAACGCACATTCAAGAAAGCTACAGTATTTTGCATAATGCCTGACTGAAGATCAAGATTCACAGATTGTGGCGTAGTAATCGTAGTTTTACCAGGAGTAGCATTTGCTGATTGTAAGCCGTTAGCTGCAAGTATGAGTCCACCAATTTGTTGTTGTAATGCAGGTGGTAAATTTGGAATATTTTGTGGTCCTCCAATACTTGTTAGGGTAGCGTCACGTAATGCACCCAGATTATCTGCTAAACCTATTGATTCAGTAGCACTTACAGAGTGATCAATTTCAGAGCGATAGGTTAAAGATGCTTTAAGTGCAATTTCTGGAATTTGAAAAGCAATACCTGCTAACCAACCTAAATCACCATCTTCTTTAATCTGCATATCATAGCCATTGAATGCGCTGTAGATATCCCCACGAAGACTTACATTACCTTTCACTGTTTGATAAACAGGACCTGCATAAATATTCCAATTTTCAGTTGGTTGAAAACCAAAAATAAAAGAAAGATTTTGAGTGTCTACTTCAACTTTAGTACCACCAGTTACATCTGGGTTTGCTAAAGTATTACCTAAAACAGTTTGGGTGCCATTTGAAGTAAATAAATTATTTCCAGAGTATTCTGCATCAGCACCAAAAGGCTGATCATAAAGTAAACCAAAAGAGAAATTATCAGTTACTTGTAGCTTTAAAGCTGCAGAAGGGAAATAATAATCACCTGCCATATCACCAGTAGATGTACCTGCTTTATCTTTGCCTGAAACATCTGGATCTAATATAGAAATACCTGCTTCAAAATAGTTACCAGGTTGTAGGAAGGCTGCAATAGATTGGCCTGAACGATCTAGTGCTGCTGCAAATGCGCCTGTCATAGGCACAGTTGCAAGAATCATTGCAGTAGTTAATGTTTTTAATTTCATTTACGTCTTTCCTTGAGGTACAAATTTATATCTAGCGTTGTTGTTTGCACTTATTAAATTCTTGGAGATTTCGGGTATTTATCCGCAATCATTTGTTACTCCATGTGACAAAAATAGCACAATTAAAATAAGAGTAAATGCTCTAGAAAAAACTAATTAGTCTAAAAAAGCATCAAAATAGAGTTTTTACACCAAAAAATAGCCTAATTCTGAAATAAGTATTTGAAAGTAAAAGAAATAAAATAATGAAGAAAAAATGATTTTTTGTATAAAAAATATTCTAAAAATATGAAGATTAACGCTAATTTTTTGAAGTATAGATCACATTTTGAAAGGATGGTGCGCCCTGCGGGACTCGAACCCACGTCGGTCGCTTAGGAGGCAACTGCTCTATCCAGTTAAGCTAAGGGCGCGAAAAGAAGGCTATTGTACTGTAAAAAATACAAAAAAAAGTTATTGCCGAAGCAATAACTTTTAAGGACTCATAGCTACAGGAGTTGTCTAGGTATTTTTAGGCTTAAGTAACTTAAACAGACCGAACATGACCACAATCCAAAGCGGGATCATCAAAATAGATTCCTGGAATCCTTGCGTCCACATGATGTAAAGAATCGTAAGAATAAAACCAAGAACCAGAATATTGCCCGCCGGAGACCACAGCGCAGGGAAGGAAGTCTTCTGTCCTAGCTTTTTCATGCTCTGAATGAACTTGAGATGGGTCAGGGTAATCATGGCCCAGTTCAATACCAATGCACCGACTACGATGTAAATCAGATGGCTTAAGGCATCTTCAGGCACGAAGTAGTTGAGTAGCACACAGCCAAAAATCAGTACAGCAGAGAATAATACGGCAGGAATCGGCGTACCTTGCTTATTCACTTTCATGAAGACTTTAGGTGCATTTCCTTGTTGAGCCAGACCATACAACATACGGCTGTTAGCGTACATGCCACTGTTATACACAGACAGTGCTGCTGTCAGGATAATAAAGTTCAGCAAATGCGCTGCCCAGTCAATACCAAGCTGGCTGAAAATCATCACGAACGGACTTTTGTCCAGACCACCAAGCTCAAGCTGATTCCAAGGCACGAGTGACAATAGAATTGTCAAGGCACCGACATAGAAAATCAGGATACGGAAAACCACCTGATTAATGGCTTTCGGAATGGTTTTTTCCGGATTTTCAGCTTCTGCCGCTGCCATACCGATCAGTTCAATACCACCGAAGGCAAACATCAGGAAGGCCAGCATGTAGAACAGACCTTCAAAACCATTCGGAAAGAAACCGCCCGCGGTCCAAAGATTGCTAAAAGATGCGCCTGAAGAAGGATCAGCAGTCAGGATCAGATACAGGCCGAAGACAATCATCGAGATGACCGCAGTCACTTTAATGATGGAAAGCCAGAATTCCGATTCACCGTAGAATTTCACATTGCCGAGGTTGACCAGTGTAATCACGATAAAGAAAAACAGTACCGATGCCCAGGCTGGAATATGAGGCCACCAGTAATTGATATATTTCGCAACCGCAGTAAGTTCGGTCATGGCTACCAGGATATACAGAATCCAGTAGTTCCAACCCGCAAGGAAACCGGGGAATTTGCCCCAGTATTTATAAGCAAAATGGCTGAATGAACCGGCGACAGGTTCATGAACAATCATCTCACCCAATTGGCGCATGATTAAAAATGCAATCAGGCCCCCAATGGCATAGCCTAAAATAATAGAAGGACCCGCAGATTGGATCACCTGTGCGGAACCTAAGAATAAGCCTGTGCCAATTGCACCGCCCATGGCGATCAACTGAATATGACGGTTCTTTAAGCCACGCTGAAGTTGTGAAGACTCGTTATTCAAAGTGTTCAGCCCGACAATGGAAAATGATAAGTGGCTGATTGTAATTGATCAGACTAAAGAAGCCTAGTCCATCCTAAGAATGAAATATTGTTGGAGGAATGATAAAAAATATTCATATAAATAACTGAAATAAAATATAAATGAATCAATATATTAATTTTATTGAAACTGTTACTGATGAGTTCTCTTTTTTCTTGGATAAAATACAAATGCCGTTTTTTTATACTAAGGTCTGGCAGTCAAGCAGTTCTGCTTTCAACATACTATACTTTGAATATAAATATTGAATAACCCGTACGAAAACAAAGACAAGTCAAAGGATGAAATAATTCATGAGTTTTGCCGCCCAAATCAAGATTCCTGCCACCTATATGCGTGGAGGCACCAGTAAAGGTGTTTTCTTTAAGCTGGATGACCTGCCTGTAGAAGCACAACAGCCTGGCCGGATTCGTGATCAGCTTTTACTACGCGTGATTGGTAGCCCAGATCCATACGGGAAACAGATCGACGGTATGGGTGGCGCCAGTTCCAGTACCAGTAAAACGGTGATCCTGTCAAAAAGCCAACACGCTGATCATGATGTCGATTATTTATTTGGTCAGGTGTCAATTGATCGTCCTTTTGTGGACTGGAGTGGTAACTGCGGCAATTTGACCGCGGCAGTGGGGGCATTTGCCATTTCCAATGGTCTGGTCGATGCCGAACGTATTCCTGAAAATGGGTTGTGCACGGTACGCATCTGGCAGGCCAATATTCAGAAAACCATTATTGCACATGTGCCGATGCAGAATGGACAGGTGCAGGAGCTGGGTGATTTCGAACTGGATGGCGTGACCTTTCCTGCGGCGGAAGTGCAGATCGAGTTTCTGGATCCAGCCGATGATGATGCCGAAGGCGGTTCGATGTTTCCAACAGGTAATCTGGTCGACACTTTGGAAGTCCCCAATATTGGCAACTTTGAAGTGACCATGATTAATGCCGGCATTCCAACCGTCTTTTTGAATGCTGGAGATCTCGGCTATAAGGGCACAGAGCTTCAGGATCATATCAATAATGACGTAGCAGCCCTGACAAAATTTGAGACAATTCGTGCCTATGCTGCGAAGCAGATGGGACTGATTCAGGATATTGCCGAAGCCGTAACCCGACAACACACGCCAAAAATTGCCTTTGTTGCACCACCGAGTAACTATACCTCTTCAAGTGGCAAGACCGTCACTGAATCGGATACCGATATTCTGGTTCGGGCCTTGTCTATGGGTAAACTCCATCATGCCATGATGGGCACGGCTGCAGTGGCTATTGGTACGGCAGCAGCGATTCCAGGTACTTTGGTGAACCGGGTCGCAGGTGGGGTAGAGCGTGAAGCAGTGCGTTTCGGTCATCCTTCCGGGACTTTGAGAGTGGGTGCACAAGCAAGTTTTGAAAATGGTGAGTGGAAAGTGAAGAAAGCGATTATGAGCCGGAGTGCCCGCGTCTTGATGGAAGGCTGGGTGCGCGTACCAGAAGATGTTCTCGTTTAAATGCTGTGCATACATTTAGCCTGTAAAACCACCGGTTCTGCGGTGGTTTTTTATTGTTTAAAATCTCTGACTTGCTTATTTGATGTTGAATAGCAAATTTCAGCAGAACAATTCGATTTATGGCTGAAAATTCAAGGCATTTCTAGGTACAATGCCTGATCAGCGTACAGGCATTTATTCGCTTGTCATTTTATTCTTCTGGACTACGTATTCGAGGCGAATGTGTCATCTATCACTGACGTATCAACCCATGCACTCACTCAAGCACAACACCGCATTCAACAGGATTTATTGACCGCTCTGGAAGCCTTTGCCATTCCAGAACCGTTAAGGTCGGCAGTCCATCATGCTGTGATGCTGGGTGGCAAGCGGGTACGTCCAGCGCTATGCTATGCCACCGCTGCATTAAAACCCAACCAGAATAGTGCCGCAGTACGCCGTGCAGCGGTTGCGATCGAGTTTATTCACTGCTATTCATTGGCCCATGATGATCTGCCGTGTATGGACAATGATTTGCTGCGCCGTGGCCAGCCGACATGTCATGTAGCTTATGGAGAAGATACAGCGTTGTTGGCAGGTGATATCCTGCAATCGATGGCTTTTGAAATTTTGGGTAGCCGTCTGTTTGATCAGGGGCCAGCGGTAGAAGCTTCTATTGTACTGAAGCAGATGCAGATTCTGGCAACTGCTTCTTCGAAAATGGTGAATGGTCAGGTTTTAGATTTGCAGTCTGAAGGTAAGAGAATCGATCAGCAAGCACTGGAAACCATCCATCGCAATAAAACCGGTGCTTTGATTAGCGCCGCGATCATGATGGCGGCGGTGACTATTTTTGATGGCACTGATCTGGCCATTCCGAAACTGCGTGAGTTTGGACAGGCGATTGGTCTGGCCTTCCAGGTACAGGATGATATTCTGGATATTATTTCCGATACCGACGTGTTGGGGAAAACTGCAGGTAAAGATGAACAGGTTGAAAAATCAACCTATCCGGCATTAATGGGTCTGGAGCAGGCCAAAGCCTATGCCCAGCAATTATACGATCAGGCGATCAATGCTTTGAATCATTTTGAAGGTCAGGCGGAAGAGTTGATGCAAATTACCCAGTTCCTGCTCACGCGAAAAAGCTGATTGAAAAATTATTTTCCTTAAAAGGTTTAAAGTAATTCCATAAAAAAAGAGGACTAGAAGTCCTCTTTTTAGTTGATACAGAATTATTTGCTATCGTTATACAGGCGTTCAGCTTCTTCAAAACGGTCGGTAATTTCTGCTGTTGGTGCTTTACCCATCAGGCTCACCACTACAATCGCCAGCATTGAACAGATAAAGCCAGGAACAATTTCATACAGGCCAGTGTCAGCAAACAGGTTTTTCCAGAAAATAACCACGACTGCACCAACGATCATACCCGCTAAGGCACCATTCAAGGTCATGCGTTTCCAGAACAGTGACAGGATAATCAGCGGGCCAAAGGCGGCACCAAAACCTGCCCAGGCATAAGCCACCAGACCCAGAACTTTAGATTCAGGATTACCTGCCATCCAGATCGCCAGCAAGGCAATTAGTAGCACCATCAAACGGCCAACCCAGACCAGTTCTTTTTGCGAGGCATTTTTACGCAGGAAAGACTTATAGAAATCTTCAGTCAGGGTACTTGAGCAGACCAAGAGCTGACAGCTTAAAGTACTCATTACTGCGGCAAGAATGGCAGCAAGCACCACACCTGCAATCCATGGGTTAAACAGGATTTTGGTCAGTTCCATAAATACGGTTTCAGGATTGGCATTCACCACGCTTGCCAGTTCTGGATGCTGCTCGAAATAAGCAATACCGAAGAAGCCGGCTGCGACTGCACCGCCCAGACACAGAATCATCCAGGTCATGCCAATACGACGTGCATTTGGAATGGATTTGACTGAATCTGCAGCCATGAAGCGCACCAGAATATGCGGCTGGCCAAAGTAACCCAGACCCCAAGCCAAGAGCGAGATAATCGCAACAAGACTGAGATCACCCAGAATATTCATTGCTTGAGGACGAGCAGCCTCCAGTGCCAAAGTCACCTGGGACATATCCGAGAACGCCATTAACGTTACGATTGGTGTCAGCAACAGGGCAAAGATCATCAGCCCCGCCTGAATGGTATCGGTCCAGCTCACAGCCAGGAAGCCACCAATAAACACATAGCTGATGGTGGCAATGGCACTGATCCAGAGCGCGGTGCTATAAGACATGTCAAACATGCTTTCGAACAGACGCGCGCCTGCAACCATGCCGGAAGCACAGTAAATCGCAAAGAAAATCAGAATCACGAAAGCCGAAACAATACGCAGGATTTTCTTCTGGTCGTTAAAACGATTCGAGAAATAATCCGGCAGGGTCAGGGCATTGTGCTGAACTTCGGTATGCACCCTCAGACGGCCAGCAACCAGCAGCCAGTTGAGCCAGGCACCAATAATCAGACCGATGGCAATCCACATCTCAGACAGGCCGGAAAGATAAATCGCACCGGGCAGGCCCATGAGGAGCCAGCCACTCATGTCGGAAGCCCCTGCAGAAAGTGCAGTGACAAAACTCCCTAAACGTCGGCCCCCTAAGATGTAATCGGAAAAGTTGCTTGTCGCGCGATAAGCCATCAGGCCGATCACCACCATTGCGACAATATAGAAAAGAAAAGTAATTAAGGTTGGATTTAGGGAGCTCATACGGTATCCATTTTTAAGTTGGACAGTAGATCGAAACAAGGAATAAGACAGCTGCGAAAAGCTTTAATCCGAAAGCCAGGCAACATCAAATCCAGTAGATTTCAAAAATAAACGCGAAATTTAACCATAAATTCACAATTTTTGCTGAGATTTTCTTGTGCGAATAAAAATAGGCAACCCTCAGGCTGCCTATATATAAAGTGAAAAGATCAATTAGTTAGGGCGACCCATAACACCACGGATCGTATTTAACACATCGGCTGGAAGTACTACCGTCTTGGCATTTGGCGATTTGGCCATATCCTGCATGGCTTTAATATACTGTTCACCGAGTAAATAGGCGACCGGAATTTCATTATCACCAATGGCGGAAGTCACCATGTCAATTGCACGTTGTGAAGACTCAGCCAGTACCACTTGTGCTTCGGCATCACGACGTGAGGCTTCCAGACGGCCATCTGCTTCCAGAATTGCAGCCTGTTTTTCACCATCAGCTTTGGTGACGGTTGCACGACGCTGACGTTCAGCAGCGGCCTGTTCTTCCATCGCTGTTTGCATAGTGATTGAAGGTTTAATATCCTGAATTTCTACAGTTTTTAAGGTAATACCCCAGTCCGAGATATCATCGGAAATACTGGATTTCAAGCGTGCCTTGATATGGTCACGTGAAGATAGCGCATCATCCAGATCCATTTCACCGACAATTGAACGTAGTGAGGTTTGAACCAGGTTCTGAATCGCCCAGGAATAGTTTTCAATCCCGTACACGGCTTTTTCTGGTGTGGTCAGGTTGATATAGGCCACGGCATTCATCAGCAAGACCGCGTTATCACGAGTAATCACTTCCTGTGAGGGAATATCCAGAACGATATCTTTGGTCGTGACTTTATAAGCGACTTCATCCACATAAGGAATAACAAAATTCAGGCCCGGATTCAGCGTGGTGTGGTATTTCCCCAGACGCTGTACAATCCATTTGTAGCCTTGCGGCACAATCCGCACACCTTTAAATATGGTAATCGCAACAAAGGCCAGAAACGCGATAACAATGATAGAACCACCAGACATAGCTTATTCACCTTATTGATTTTGATAATTCGTGCTGTGAGGTTGTACGACCAGGTCATTACCCAGAATATCCACGACGCGAACGCGGTCTCCGACCTGAACTGGGTCCAGAGTTCGGCATTCCCATTCATCCGAACCTAAAACTGGCATCGGAAAGCGCACCCGGATTTGCCCATGATCCAGATTAGTCTGAATCACCATGCCCACCTGACCAATGGTCGCTTCACGCGATAGACCGGCTTTGGTCTTGTCAATGGAAAGTGGCTTGATAAACTTAAACCAGAGCAGCGTACACAGAACAGAAAGTACGATCCAGGTCAGGAGCTGGGTCGTTAGTCCCATCATCGGGAACATCCAGTACAGGACGCCAACCATGATGGCACCGATCCCGAACCAGAGGGCAGCAAATGCGGGCAGTAGTAATTCCGACAGAATCAGAAGAATGCCTAATACAAACCAGTGCCAAGGTTCAAGAACTAATTCCATATCGTGACCTATATCGCTAAGTATTTAATTAATCATCATCTTTATATGATTGATCTTCAATGTAGCAGATGCGGCTGCAGATGAATATAAAAAATTCGTGGATCAAAATTTTGCCTGACGTGGCGGTTTAAATGCCGCTGGCGACTGCTTAAAGTTGCTAATGGCTTTTTCAATAGTACGGATTTTTAGCTGAGCGGCCTTTTCACCTTCAAGAATGGTGGCATTGCTGGCTTTCAAGTCTAAAGTACCGATATGTCCAACTTTGGGCTGAATCACCACAGTGGCCTGACTCAACTCTTCATTAATGCTTTGCTGTCCCATAATATTTAGGGTCTGATCCAGTACGCCCCACATATTCAAGGCTTTATTACCATCCGGACGGGCAGAAATATCCACGGCAATGACAATGTCTGCTCCCATATCTTTGGCGGTCTTGACCGGAATTGGGCTAATCAGACCGCCATCGACATATTTGATGCCGCCAATCACGGCAGGCACAAATACATTCGGAATACTACAGGAAGCACGAACCGCCTGTCCGGCATTGCCTTTAATAAAGTCAGCTTTACGCCCATTGTCCAGGCGAGTGGCAACTGCAGCAAAACGAATTGGGAATTGTTCAATCGGTTTGTTCGCCACATTTTTATTGACGAAATTCTGCAATTTTTGTCCGGCAATAATCCCTTGCCGGTTCAAGGTTAAATCACGGATATCAGATTCTTTAAAATTCAGGGCAATCTGCTGTAACTGATAAGGCGATTTGCCACTGGCATACAGGCTACCGACAAAACTACCGGCACTGGTACCGGTGACGATTTTCGGTTTGATGCCGTGTGATTCGAGCACTTTAATGACGCCAATATGGGCAAAACCTTTGGCACCGCCGCCACCGAGGGCAATGGCGACGACAGGTTCACGGGCTTTTAATGGCGTGGCAGGCGTAGGTGTTTTAGTGGCTTTGTCACAGGCTGCAAGACTGAAACCAAGGCAGCCAATTAAGGCATAACGAGCTAATTTCATTATAAAAACTGGTGATTAAATCAACAAAATTCAGGCTATCACATCAAAAAAAGCCGTATTTGCCTAGTCTTTTTTCAAAAGCTTTTGTAACGGCTTGGCCACCCAGTCAGGATTTTTGGCCGAGAATTTACCTTGATAATGCTGATAAATCTCTTCCAGGTCGTATTCATAATCACCGGTCAGATGGTACACGCCCAGGATATGAATGGTCTTGATAGCATAATCAAAAGAAAACATCACAATCGGCAAATAGGCTGCCTTGGCAATATGATAAAAACCGCTGCGAATTTTTTCTGGCGCCTTACGTGAACCTTCCGGTGCCATACCGACCCAGATCTGTTCTGATTTTTCAATGATGTCTACAATCTGTCGGGTATGTCCTTGTGGATTATCCCGTACCACCGGAACGACCCCAATCCATTCCAGAACCGGCTTGAGTGGAGTGCGAAACAGGCTGTCTTTACCGAAATCGTAATCTGAATACCGAGACCAAGCAGGGCGTTAAAACCGAGCCAGGCATCAATATTGGAGGTGTGCGGTGAAATAATCGCCACAGCTTTAGCTAAGTCTGGAAATTCGCCTTCCATACGCCAACCTTGGGCCAAAAAAAGCTGCCTGAAAAAAGTCCGGCTCAGCTTGCTGCCGCGGGCTGGCACATGCGGCGGGAGTTGGGGGAAACGTATTTGGGCCATTGCTTTTGTCCCTTCCTGAAACTAATTTTTCTTTATTTTTTATTATATTAGACTGTTGTAAAATCCGGATCATTGGCAAAATGTATAGCATCTTAAATGCTGGTGATGCATTTTCACCTTAAGGACTTAGCCTAAATATGCGGAATACCTATATTTTACTGTTTTCCCTATATTGGGCACAGGGGCTTCCGGTCGGATTTATGACGCATGCCTTGCCGGTCATTCTGCGAGCTGAAGGGGTATCGCTGGCGCATATCGGAGGCTTTGGCCTGTTAATGCTGCCTTGGTCGATTAAAATATTCTGGGCACCTTGGGTCGATCGTTATGGGAAGAAATCCCAAGGTCATTACCGTAGCTGGATTATTCCCTTGCAATGGCTGTCAGTTGCTGTCTTGATTGGACTTTCTTTTCTACCCATTCAGGCTTTGAATCAGCCGCTGTATTTACTACTGTTTTTTATCACGCTTTTATTGATGAATGGTATTGGCGCCACGCAGGATATTGCCACCGATGCACTGGCGGTCAATATTCTGAAAAATGAACAGCAACATTGGGGTAATACCTTTCAGGTCATCGGTTCACGACTGGGATTTATTGTCGGAGGTGGAGCAGTATTATGGTTGCTCGATCTGCTGCAATGGCAAGCTACCTTTCTATTATTGGCCGCTCTGGTCTTTATTAATACTTTACCCATTTTACTTTTTAGAGAACCTCAGCATTCAAAAATTATCACGCCAGCTGATAAACGACCTGCATTCAGCAATATAAAAACCTATTTTCAATACTTCTGGTCAGATTTAAGCTTGGCGAGGTGGCTTCTGGTTTTACTGACCTTTAAAATCGCCGATGGTTTATCCGGGCCTTTATTAAAACCGTTAATGGTAGATCTCGGACTGAGCTTTAGCCAGATTGGTCTTTATGTCACGATGCTGGGAGCATTGGCTGCCTTGATTGGGGCCGGACTGGCGGGTTGGTGCCTGAAATACTGGTCGCGTAGCTGGAGTTTACTGATTTTTTCAGTTCTAAAAATCATGACTCTAATTGCCTATGCCTGGTTAGCGGCACAGTATGAAACGCAAAGCAAAGTAGAGAACTGGATCATTTATTTCATCAATGCGGCCGAAGATATGATCTCTGCCATGCTTTTGGTGGTCATGCTGACCTTGGTTATGCAATACAGTCGCAAGCATCTGGCCGGTACTGATTTTACATTTCAGGTTGCACTGATGGCCACTGTAAGTGGGGGGCTTTATAGCCTGAGTGGCATTTTTGGAGATGCTTTAGGCTATCAAAATTATCTGAACCTCATCGTGATCGTGGCAATTTTTAGTTTAATTCCAATTTTCCGATGGATGAAAGTTGCAGAAAAAGTATAAAATTTCTAAATAATCAACTATTTGGTTAAATGTTAGCCTAAAGTACTAAATAGAATATATAAATATTAATTTAATAATTTTGTAATATAAGCGCCGTGTGTATTATTTGTTACAAAATAAATTAAGGATATTTTTGATGAAAACTAAGTTAGCAACAGCAATTGCATTCAGCCTTTTGGCGGGGACAACTTTTGCAGCACCAACTTTCTATGGTGAGATTGATGCTACAGTTGATTATTTACCTGAAGATAATGCCAATGGAAATCGTGATGTTGTGGAAGTAAACAGCAACAATTCATTTCTTGGTTTAAAAGGCGATGAAAAACTGACTGATCGTTTAAGTGGGCTTTATCAAGCTGAATTTACATTCTATGTAGACAATGGTGGAAGCAATGACACATTCGTACCGCGTAATCTTTTAGTCGGCCTTAAGGATGAAAAGTTAGGTACAGTAAAACTAGGTAAAATCGATACGCCTGTAAAACAGCTTTCTTCAGTAGTTGATACTTTCAATAACTATGTTGCAAATAAAGCGGATATGGCAGGTATCTTTACCGGTGAAAACCGTATCGATAATGTTGTAGTTTATGAAGCTCCTGGCTTTGCAGTAGGTGAAGGTAAACTAAAAGCAACTGCACTATTAGCTACGGGTGAAGCTGGTGGTATTAGCTCGTCTAAAGGCGGTTCTAAAGTTGCAGGTCGTGGCTTGGGTGATGCATGGTCAGCATCTGTAGTATATGACAGCAAAGCAGTTGTTTTAGGTCTTGGTTACGATAAAGCAATTCCATCAAATTTTGCTGGTCGCGGTATTTTGAATGCATCTGCTCCAGAAGTAACAGGTGGAGCCGCAGGTAGTGTATTTGCTGCTGCAAATACGATCCGTGCGATTGGCCGAGTAAATTTAGATAATGGTTTAGCACTTAAGGCACTCTATCAAGTTTCAGAAGTCGAAGAGACAGCAAATGCTGACAATGACACTTCAGTAACTTGGCTTGAATCAATCAGAGCTATTGATGATCAACAAGCTTGGTTAATTGGAGCTGAATACAATTTGCCAACAGCAAAAGCATGGACAGTAAAAGGTCAATATAGTCAAAGCACAACTGAATTTACTACTGCCAAAGCTGATTATGAAGCTCAACAAATTCTAGTTGGTACAGACTATGCATTCAGCAAGCAGGTGAAAGCATATGGTTATGCGGGCTACCTAATGTTAGAACAAGGTTCAAATGAAACGGATCAGCCAGTCGTAGGTACAGGTGTTGAATACAAATTCTAATTTAGATTTTGTACTCTAAGAAAAGGCGATGCTTTAGCATCGCTTTTTTTATGCTTAAAACAACAAAACTTAGCAATTTTATGTCTGATCTAACAAGTTTCGGACTGTTAACATGATTGAAAGTTTCAGCACTTCGTTTTAAAAATTATGCCTATTCAAGCTGTTTTATTTGACCTCGACAATACCTTGACCCATCGTGATCTGACGACACAAGCCTATAGCCGTTATCTGGCAGAATATTATGCGCCAGCATTGGCACGGGTCGAACCAGAAAAAATTATTGAGATTGTAAGGCGCATTGATAATGGCGGTTATCCGAAAAAGGAATTGTTGACACATGGCAGTATCGGGGCTTCGGCTGCTTATGCCTTATTGCAGGAGCTATCCTGGTTAAATCCCCCGAGCATAGATGAACTGGCCCAATTCTGGTTCAGCCAGTTTGGCCGTTTCGCCGTAGAAATGCCCGATGCCAAGCAGGTGCTAGAGCAGTTAAAATCCCAAGGCTATCAACTGGCAATTGTATCCAATGGCGGACATGACACCCGTTTAAATACGATTCGGGGTTTGGGTATTGAACCTTATTTTGATGAGATCATCAGTTCCGGGCTGGTGGGTTTTAACAAACCACAGCCGGAAATATTCCAGATCACTGCAGAGCGTCTAGGCGTGCAGCCTGCACAGTGCCTGTATATTGGCGACCATCCCATTAATGATGTACAGGGAGCTACAGAGGCCGGAATGCATGCATTATGGATGCAAGGCTTTCATGCAGATGCTGAACATATCCAATATAAAATTCAGCAACTGCCGGAAATTTTTGTCCATTTGCAGTTATTAAATCGCGCTTAAGTGATTCTTAAACAGTCAATCGTTTCGGCCCATTGCGCAGAATCACAGCGCGGACATTGCTGGTCGGCATGCGAAAGGGTTTGTACCTGTCCACAGTAAATGCAGGCATATAATTGCCCGGCCTTAACCTGTTGGACAATAGAGCAGGTTTTAGGAAAAAGTGGCAGCCCAGGCCGAACCTCATCCGATTTGAAGAACAGGATACTGAACTTACCGTCAGTTTCCAGTAAACCGGTGCGTACCTGACCCAGATGCTCTACGCCTTGCTGGCGCATTTCGGCAAAGAATTCATCATGTGACATCTTACCTTTTTTAATTTCTTCAACGACCAGCACGCCATCTTCTACGATATAAATCGGTTTACCTTCCAGTAGGTCTTCAAACCACTGATATTTCATCATGAGCCAGGTGGTCAGGCGGTACATGATAATAATCACCGACATCACCAGAACTGCCTGAATCAGGGGAATATCTTCAGTAAACATCGGGTCGCCGGCAATCGAACCCAAGCTCAAAATGATAGCGACTTCGAAGATAGAAAGTTGACGTACCCCACGTTTTCCGGTCAGACGCAAAAACAGGATAATCATCGTGTACATCAGGGCACAACGCAGCAAAATTTCTGCGGTAAACTCCCAGGTGGTGTCATTTATAAATATGGTCGCCCAGTCCATTTAAATTCTTTATCCTCATTTTTCTCTTTGGCTCGAGTCTAGCAATATCAGTATTTTATTTGCTGCTGTGATTGTGTAAGTTTATGAATAAAAATAGATTCTATTTAAAAAAGAGCTTGAACTTAAAAATCTAGCTATTTGATCTATTGAAAATAAGATAGAGATTTCATGTAAATAATGCATAAAAAATCAGCAGATTAAGTTTGAAGAAGATCACATTATTTGCTGTCTATTTTTAGATCTAAAGAATTATTATCCATTTGAAATTTATCAATATAAATTCATAACAACTTATTTTGAATACGTAGGAGTGTTTAGAAATTTGTAAGCAAATCACTTCATTTCTATAAACATCTGTAGTTTGTGGCCTGAAAAATAGAGTGATTACACCAGGTTAATAAACTGTTTTTAAATTAGAAATTGTGATTTTGACTTCCAACAAGGGATGTATTGTGAAAAAAATATTCACGCTTTTAACGGTTATGGGTTTAAGTACAGCAGTCTGGGCAGATGCGGATTGGGATTATACTCAGCCTGAGCAATGGTCGACTTTGAGCCAGAAATATTCGGCCTGTAACGGTCTGAACCAGTCACCGATCAATATCGAGCGAACAGTGAAAGCAGAACTGGAACCGCTCAAGTTCAGCTATAACACCATGATTCATGCGATCGAAAATAAAGGTCATACTGTTCAGGTGGATTTTGCGCAAGGTGGTGAATTGCAGCTGGATGGCGATACCTTTGTACTAAAGCAATTTCATTTGCATAGTCCGAGTGAAAACCTGATCAAGGGTAAAAGCTATCCACTGGAAATCCACTTTGTCCATGCCAATGCCAAAGGTGAGCTGGCTGTCGTGGGGATGATGTTCGAGCAGGGTGCAGAAAGCCAGATGCTCAAACGCATGTGGAACCGTTTACCGAAAAAGCAGGGCGAGAAAGTGGTTTTGAAAACGCCACAAGCTGTGAATCAGATGTTGCCTAAAAATCTGGATTATTATCGCTTTAGCGGCTCGCTGACTACACCGCCATGTTCGGAAGGCGTACGCTGGCTGATTCTGAAAGATATTCAGCAGGCTTCTGCCAAGCAGATTTCGGAATTTGCCAAACTGATGGGACACCCAAATAACCGTCCGGTGCAGTCCTTGAATGGCCGTGTAGTGTTAGAATAATCAATATGAGAGCGAAAAAGCAGACTTTGGTCTGCTTTTTTTAATTCTGATACAAATTTCGAAAGGGCACACGGAAAAGAACTTTGTGACGAAAGCTGAAAGATTTAATATGGATCTTATTTCTTCTTTGACTTTCTCCTGCCATGCTCTTTGACTTGAAAACCATGATTCAGCCATTCACAGCGCTTTCGCCACAGCAGAAGAAGCTGGATCATCTGATTGATAAAATCAAGCAACAGAAACAGGAATTACTCCAATGGCAACAGGCTGAAGAAGATCTGCAGCAATATACTCATAAAACCTTCATGCCGGTCTACCATGAATTGCATGGCATACTGTTCAAGCAGCTGGAACAGCTCTGGAAGCACCTGCAGGAAATCCCATTTTCCAAGGCAGAACTGGTGGTGCTGGATGAAAAGATTCAATACCTTGCAAATTATCTAAAAGACTCTCAGGCAATGTCTGCGCAACAAGCTCATAAAGTGAATGAAATCTTCACTTACTATCAGCAACGTGCCGAACATGCCCAATTCAGAAAAAGCCAAAAGAAAGTAAATGAACTGGAAACATTTTTTAAGAATGAGCATCCCTCAGATCTTGCAGATGTAGAAGTATTTGAAGAGTGGGAATCAGATCATTTTCAGCAGGTACGTGAGCAAGCCAGGTTAAAACGTCAGCAGGAAAAACAGGAGCAGGCAGCAGCGATGGCAGAGCAGTCATTGAAAACCGTATATTTAAAAATTGCTGCCATCATTCACCCTGACCGTGAAGTGAATGATGTCAAAAAAATCAAGAAGACTGAATTATTGCAACGTGCCAATGAGGCTTATGCAGAGCAGGACCTGTTTACGTTACTGAGAATGCAACTGCAGATTGAACAAGATCAGGAGGTTTCACAAAAGGGTTTAAGCGCAGAGCAACTCAAGTTTTATCAACTGGCTTTGGATGCACAGAGCCAGAAATTACAAGAGCAGATCGATACATTGATTCATAGATTGGTCTGGTCATCGAAAACCAGAATTGCAGTAAAAAAGGCGAAAGGCAAGGTTCAGATTGCTGACTTGTATAAGCAAATCGATGAAGATACTTCAGCCATCAAACAGCAGATTAAAGTCGAAAAAGAACGGTTGATGTATATCAAAAAGGTAAGTGGCTTGGAGATGTTTTTAAGGCATGGGATGCTTTAAGGTTTTTCTCCCTCTCCCTTTGGGAGAGGGTCGGGGTGAGGGTTATTTTTTAGATTCACCTCTTCCTAACCCTCACTTGCGCTTCATTTTAAAGCAGTGCTTTAAAACTTGCTCAGGAGAGGGGAAATCCATTACAGAATAAATTTAAGCTAGAATTTCAATATTGGAATTAAATAACAATAAATTAAAGTCACAATGAAAGTTCCTTCTCCCTATGGGATGAGAAGCACTGCTTTGCAAGGAGGAGAAGGCTATCTGCTATAATCATCAAAAATAAAATTAAATTCAACATGAACAAAAAATTCGATCCCCAACTATTAACCTTTGCCAAATCCATGCGCCACACTGCCACCAATCCAGAAGCACTCATGTGGCAAATTTTACGTGCTAGGCATTTTATGGATTTAAAATTTAGACGTCAGCATGTGATTAAGCCTTATATTGTGGATTTTTACTGTCATGAAATTGGTTTGGTGATTGAGTTGGATGGTAAAATTGAATTTTGATTAATGATAGTCTTGAAAATACAAATAATTCCCCAATTTACTGTTTTTAATATAAATAGATGGGGGTAAATAAATTGAAACTTGTAAATTTAGATCAATTAAATCAAGTAATAGTTCAGCCTTTACGACAAGCTTTAACCAACAATGAACATATTAATTGTTTAACTAATGATGATGAAGATAATTGGGAGTTATCTGCAGCAATTACGGCTTTAAATTCTTTAAGAGATCCAAATCTCAGAGATGATGAGGTTTTAAGTGCATTAGACCAGCATTTATATACGATAATGTGTAAAGGGCAAACTCGATGTAACTCAAATTTTTTAGCTTTGACTTACGGTTATAATTATTTATTTCAAAGAGTTAATGCTATCGAGGAGGCTTTTAAAGTTCTAGGTTATGGTGCATATAGAACTAGGGAAAATGGATTATTTGTAGATATTGGTTGTGGTATAGGGGCGTTACCCGTTGCATTGAGGAACTTGCACGAAAATCAAGATTTTGTATTAAATTATCGAGGTCATGACATAGTTGAAGATGTTCTGTCAATTAACCAAAATTTGTTGAATGAAGTGTATCCGAATAATAATGTGACAATAAATGGAAACCAAATTGAAAGTTTTGGTAGCCAAACTCGGGGAAATATTAATCATGTTATTATGGTTTTCAGTTATCTATTTAGCCAGAATGGAATTGAAAATTCTTTTGATGATTTTGAAACTAAAATAGATGAATTATTCAATGAATTTAATTTATCGGCATTTTATTTAGTACACATAAATATCCGTCCAGGTCGCTATATCAAGTATCAAGACTTTTTGAACCAATTGGTTGAAAGTGGAAAATATACTATTGAAGTAATGACTGATACTTGGGTGAACGTCAATAAGAATAGGTTGAATCGCTTGTCAAATAACCAAGAGAATATGTCTTGGGTTGGTGATTCAAACGTGCATTGCTGTGTAAGGGAAATCAAACGTGTATGACTTATTTGATGAACCAGAAAAAACACCTTCTCAAATAGGTGAAAATGTTTTTTGTGAAAAAGAAAATGGACTTATTTATCTTCCTGATTTTATTTCTAAAGAAGAGTCTTGTGAATTAATTAATTATATTGAAAATCAGCCATGGTCATCAGAATTAAACCGTCGTGTTCAGCATTATGGTTATCGCTATGATTATAAAAGTAGAAATTTAGATGTTTCAAGTGAAGTATTTGAAATAGAACAGCCTTTTACGGGATTGTTAGATACATTAACTTATGAACTAAATGAGTTGGGACTAAAAAATAGACCTAATCAAATTATTGTTAATGAATATGAAATTGGTCAAGGTATAACTTGGCATATAGATTCAGAAAAAAGTTTTGATGACAATATTTTTATAATTTCATTATTATCAGACTGTTTAATGAAGTTAGAGCATAAGAAAAACAAAGAGCAGTTAGATGTTTACTTGAAAAAAAATAGTTTACTGTGTCTAACAAAGGAAAGTCGGTATGATTGGAGGCATACAATACCCAATACAAAAAGTTTTGTATTTCATGGGGAAAAGTTTATGCGTGCTCGTAGATTATCTTTAACTTGTAGATATATAAAAAATCCCCTCAAGTGAGGGGATTTCTTTAAATCAAACTACAGCATTAAAGCGCTGCAATTTGCTCCATATTCGCTTTGATTTTCGCTAATTGGTCAGCAAACTCAGCAAGTTTCGCTTTCTCACCTTCAACCACAGCCGCAGGTGCTTTTGCCACAAAACCGTCATTTGCAAGTTTAGTTGCAATTTGGTCATGCTGTTTTTGAACCTTGTCTAAGTCTTTTTGCAAACGACCCAATTCCGCTTTAGGGTCAATGAGGCCCTTCATTGGAACGTATACAGATACGTGACCAATTACAGATGAAGAAGACAATGGTGGTTGTTCGCCATTAGCCAAGAAGGTAATGCTTTCAACTTTGGCCAACGCTTTGAACAACGGTTCAATACGAGTGATCTGTGCTTTTTCAGCTTCGGTGGTGTTTTGCAGAAGAACTGGTAATAAACGCGCATTACCTAGACCCATTTCACCACGGATGTTACGTACCGCACCAATCAAACCTTGAAGCCATTGCATATCTGCTTCAGCTTGGTCGTTCATCAACGCTTCATCAGCAACAGGGTACTGCGCAAGCATGATGGTTTCGCCAGTAATGCCAAGTTTAGGTGCAAGCGTTTGCCAGATTTCTTCAGTTAAGTACGGCATCAACGGATGCGCAAGACGTAAAGACGCTTCCATTACCGAAAGAAGAACACGACGAACTTCAGCTTTACGCTCTTCAGATACGTTTTCATCATTCAGAACTGGTTTAGTCAGCTCTACATACCAGTCACAGTATTCATTCCAGATGAACTCGTAAATTGCTTGTGCAGCCAAGTCTAAACGATACGTTGCAAACGCAGTTTGTACCGCAGCAGTCGCTTTTTGTAGACGGCTCACGATCCACTGTTCAGGTAATTCCCAAAGATCAGGACGTGCAGTTTGACCAACCGTTTGACCTTCAACATTCATCATCACGAAACGGGTTGCGTTCCAGATTTTGTTGGCAAAATTACGGTAACCTTCAACACGTTTCATGTCGAACTTGATGTCACGACCAGTGTTGGCAAGCGCACAGAAGGTGAAACGAACCGCGTCTGTACCGTAAGATTGAATACCTTCAGGGAATTCTTTACGGGTTGATTTTTCAATCTTCGCTGCTTGTTTCGGGTTCATCAAACCTGTTGTACGTTTTTGTACTAAGGTTTCAAGATCCACACCATCAATCAAGTCTAATGGATCAAGTACATTACCCTTAGATTTCGACATCTTCTGGCCTTCGCCATCACGTACCAGACCGTGTACATACACAGTCTTGAACGGCACTTGCGGCGTACCATCTTCATTCTTCATGAAGTGCATGGTCAGCATGATCATACGCGCAACCCAGAAGAAGATGATGTCAAAACCTGTCACCAATACATCTGTTGGATGGAATGTATTTAAGAAGTAGTTGGCTTTGTCTTTTGCTTCGTCGCCAGTCCAACCTAAAGTTGAGAATGTCCAAAGACCTGAAGAGAACCATGTGTCCAGTACATCTTCATCCTGGTTCAACTCAACATCGGCAGGAATATTGTTTTTCGCACGAACTTCTTCCTCGTTACGACCTACATAAACGTTGCCTTCCGCATCGTACCAGGCCGGAATGCGGTGACCCCACCACAATTGACGCGAGATACACCAGTCCTGGATATTGTTCATCCAAGCCATGTACATGTTGCTGTACTGCTCAGGCACGAACTTGATACGGCCATCTTGAACCGCTTCAATCGCAGGTTTCGCAAGCGGGGCAATTTTTACATACCATTGGTCAGTCAGTAATGGCTCAACAATCACGCCTGAACGGTCACCGCGAGGTGGCTTTAATGTATAAGGTTGGATCTGGTCTAACCAGCCTTCAGCTTCAGCCTGTTCAACGATCTTCTTACGTGCTTCAAAGCGTTCTAAACCAATGTAATCTGCAGGCGCAGGAATGGTTTTAGAAATCTGCTCACCCGCTTTCGCAATATATTCAAACTCAGCCAGTACTTCAGCATTTTTGTTGAAGATATTGATCAGTGGCAGGCCACAGCGTTTACCCACTTCATAGTCATTAAAGTCGTGTGCAGGCGTGATTTTTACACAACCGGTACCGAATTCTTTGTCGACGTATTCATCTTTAACGATTGGAACCGCACGACCAGTAATTGGCAGGATGATGTTTTTACCCACCAGATCCGTATAACGCTCATCATCAAGCGCAACAGCAACAGCGGTATCGCCTAACAATGTTTCAGGACGTGTTGTCGCCACAACGATATAATCTTTACCATCGTGTGTACGCACTGACTTGTCTTCAAAGAAATATTTGAAGTGCCATAACGAACTTTGTTCTTCTTTATCTGACTCTACTTCCAGATCAGAAAGCGCAGTTTGCAGTTTAGGATCCCAGTTCACCAGACGCTTGCCGCGGTAGATCAGGCCTTCTTCATGCAGTTTGACAAATACTTCTTTTACCGCATTTGACAAGCCGTCATCCATCGTGAAGCGTTCACGTGACCAGTCTACAGAAGAACCTAGGCGACGGATTTGACGGGTAATGTTACCGCCAGACTGTTCCTTCCATTCCCAGACTTTTTCGATGAATTTTTCACGACCCAAGTCATGACGGCTGATACCTTCAGCACCCAACTGACGCTCAACCACCATTTGCGTTGCGATACCGGCATGGTCCGTACCTGGCTGCCAAAGCGTATTTTTACCAGACATACGGTTATAACGGGTCAACGCATCCATGATGGCATTGTTGAAACCATGACCCATGTGCAGGCTGCCAGTGACGTTTGGCGGCGGAATCATGATACAGAATGATTCGCCTTTTTGAGACGGCTTGAAGTAACCGCGCTCTTCCCAGGTTTGGTACCATTTTTTCTCGATCTCGGTCGGATCGTAGGTTGTCGCGATATTTTGCGCTGAGTCAGTCATAGTCTAAACAGATCAAAAGTGAATGAAAAATTGCATCTATTGTAGCAAAAAAAATAGTACATGCGGCAGCTTAACCAAATGCAAACTTTAGCCAATTGGCATGTATAGCAACTCATCGTATGATAGATTGATAAAAAAACGCGACTCATCGCAGCATATCAAAAAGGATAATAAGATGAGCTATAACATTTCCCTGAAGCTTCAGCCCGAAACCCATCAGCGCTTTAAAGACCTGCATTCCCGATTAAATGCCGGCGAGCGAGACAGTCTGGCCAGACCCTTAGGTGAAAATCTGGCCGATATGGCCTGTGAAATTATTGACCAGATTTTTGGTCAGGTGGTGCAGTTGGCCAATTCACCGGACAGCGAGTCCGAAAAAGTGATTCAGCAGATTATGCATAACACCCGTAAATATATGCCGTGGTCGGTTTCGTTGTTTGGCAATGAGCGTCTGATGCCTATGGTGAACTATTTGCATCGCATGACCTATGAGCATCAAGGTGATGCTTTTGTTCGATATCCGGTGGAAAAATTGCTGGTGATGGAGTTGCTCGGCTGTATTGACCAGATGAAAAATGGTAATCATCAATATGTATCACCCGCTTTAAAAGCCTTTACTCAGGTGGTCGATCAAGGGGTGACACATCTGATCCGTGAACCGAAAAAAATGTTGAAATTTAATGTGGTGGTCGATAAAACCTTGAATGGGGTGATTCATTTAACCACCCAGTTAGGCTATAAACGTTTTGACAAGCTCGGTAGCATCTATGATGCCGATACGATGAGTTATTATTTTGAGCATTTGCTGGCATTTCTGGAAGATGAAATGCAGCACCATATTCATTAAAACAAGGGAAAGAGGATTTCATGGCGAAAGTTGAAGACTTAAATGGAAAAGTGGTCTGGATTACCGGCGCATCTTCAGGGATTGGCAAGGCGATTGCTCAGCAATGTGCTGCACTTGGGGCACAGGTGGTACTGACTGCACGCCGGCATGCAGAACTGGAAAATGTTCGCCAAAGCCTTAGCAATGCAGATCAGCATATTTCAGTCATTGCCGATATCACAGATGAAAGTCAGGTTCGTCATGCCTATGAACAGGTTTTGCAACAAAAAGGCCGGATTGACTGGCTGATTAATAATGCCGGTCTGAGTCAACGTGCCCTGATTCAGGACACCACCATGCAGACTGAACGCGCCATTATGGAAGTCGATTATTTCTCTCAGGTGTTTCTCACCAAAATGGTATTGCCAACCTTTCTGGCACAAAAATCAGGTCGTATCGTCTTTATTTCCAGTGTGGCAGGTTTGCTCGGTACCCAGTATCGAGCTTCCTATTCCGCAGCCAAAGCAGCGATTCATATGTGGGCCAACAGCCTGCGTGCTGAAGTTGCTGATCAGGGCGTTCAAGTCTCAGTGATTTTCCCGGGTTTTGTTCAAACCAATGTGTCCCTGAACGCCTTAAACGGTGAAGGAAAACCGCAAGGACATCCGGATGAAGCGATTGAAAATGGGCTGTCCGCAGAAGATTTTGCGGTTCAGACTGTACAGGCTTTGCAGAACGGCGAAGAATATATTGTGATTGGTGGCAAGAAAGAAAAACTTGGTGTGCTGGTTTCGCGTATTTCACCAAAAGTTCTGTACAAGATGATCCGTAAAACCAAAGTAAAATAAATCATCCAGAGTAAAAAGGGCAGTAGCGCCCTTTTTTATGTCTCTTAAAACATCAATAAAAATAACAATACTTAAAAATGCAATTCATTTCTGGAGAATTGCCCATAAAGGGAATGCAGCCGATAACATGGATATGCAGAAAATTACCTTTTCACTCTGGTGCTTAAGCCAAAAGCCGGTATGTTAATTAAAAATAACAGCCAACTGGAATAAGCTCATTCGATGAAAACCCCGGTGCCCGATTATCTCCAGCATGTATTAGCGGTCTGTCAGGATAATGATCAGGGCGCTTTGGCTGACTATATCCCTGAACTGGCAGCGGTAGATCCAAACAAGTTCGCCTTAGCGCTGACCACGGTGGATGGCACGATTTATTCCACGGGGGATGATGAAACCGAATTTACCATGCAGTCGATGTCCAAGCCTTTTGCCTATGCCTTGGCATTGCAGCATTTGGGAATTTCAGCAGTACTGGAAAAGGTCGGCGTTGAACCTTCAGGGGAGGCTTTTAATCAGATTTCACTGGATAAAGAAACCAATCTTCCCAAAAATCCAATGATCAACTCGGGTGCGATCACCACACATTCTTTGATTCCGGTACAAAAAGGCATTTCACGTGCGGAATGCTTGCGCCGTTTTTTAAGTGAGCTGGCAGGCCGTCAACTGGAATTCGACAAACAAGTGTATAGGTCTGAAGTCAAAACTGCATTCCGGAACCTGTCGATTGGCTATATGCTGCGTACTGTAGGTGTACTGGATTCGGATCCTGTGGAAATCGTCAATGGATATATCAAGCAATGTGCGATTAAGGTGACGGTCAAAGATCTGGCAAATATCTGTAGTGTGCTCGCTAATGGTGGTGTTCAGGCCAAAACTGGCAAACAGTTGTTAGAGCGTGATGTAGTGCGCCAAGTGCTCAGCGTGATGATGACCTGTGGCATGTATGATGCGGCGGGTGACTGGCTGACTACGGTGGGCATTCCTGCCAAAAGTGGTGTGTCGGGTGGAATTATCGGGGTATTGCCTGGGCAGGTGGGAATTGTGGTTTTTTCTCCTAAAATTGATGAGCATGGGCATAGTGTACGTGGGGTAGATATTTTTGAGCGTTTGTCGCGTGACATGGGCTTGCATCTGATGGAAGGGACGCCATCGGCACAGACCATTTTGCAAAGTCGTTATACAGCAGGTAAGAACAATGACATTATCGTGTATGAGCTGCGCGGTGTATTGCAATTTACCGAATCGGAAATGTTGCTGCGGATCTTGCAGGATGAGCCAGATGCTAAAACACGTATAGTCATAGACCTGACTAATTTAACTTTGATTCATGATGTAGGTGGACGCATGTTATTTGAAGGCGTAAAACGTTTACAAGCGAATGGACACAAAGTGGTGGTCATTGACTCAGAAGGCGTATTGAGTGAAGAGCAAGTGAAAGGCAATAAGCGGATAGTAGTGACAGAAGAGTTAGAGCGTTATTTGGAGAAGTTTAGTTAGACCATGTTCATGGGGATGAGCAATGCCTTTCATTACTGGTGTTTTTAAACTTGCTCAGTAGAGGAAATGAAATTTGAAAAAAGCCCCGAACAGTGTCGGGGCTTTTTTTTAAATCTTGCAAAGCTTATTTAATATGCTCGGCAATGTCCGTAAAGATCACGCCTAAGCCATGTGCACCAGCATCCGGATAGCCTAAGCTACGATCACCCACCGTACCGGCGCGGCCCATACGCGCCACGATCTCTTTGGTCGATTCTGCACCTTTTACCGCAGCCTCTGCACCAAGTATAAAGTTCTCTTTAAAAGGTTTGTCTGTATTGGCAGACCATGAATCTGCACAAGGAAACAAAGCATCAATCAGGGTTTTGTCGCCCACTACAGCGCCACGACCAAATGAACGCTCACCTGTCACTTGAATGCCTTTGACTGCTGCTTGAAGCATCTCGGCAAAATCTGCCACGCTTAGGGTTTGTTTCCCTTGAATGGTTTTACTGGCCGCACGGAATGCTGAACCCCAAATTGGACCGGACGCACCGCCACAGTGTTCCATAATAATCATGGAACTATTCAGCAGGAATTCATCCATGTGCTGCGCTTGAATCAGGCTTTGCCATTCGCGTTTCAGCTGTTTAAAACCTTTGGCAACACTCATACCAAAATCACCATCGCCTGCATGGGCATCCAGCTCGCAGAATGGCACTTCATTTTTGATGATGCAGGCAGCCATCACATCGACCACATACCGCATATTTTCAATCATGAACTGTTCATTTTGAATTTCAGCATGCTCAGGCTGAGTTTCGACTTCTGTATTGGCGGTTTGTTTTGCTGCTGCGTCTTTTGCTGCAAATTCAAATGGTAGTGCAGGCGAGCCATCCAGTTTAAATGCTGGAGTATTGGCTTCCGCATCTAAATAGGTTTTCAGTTCCTCATCCACAGCAAGCAATGAGACCGATGCACCATTCATGTCGATACTGGTCATGTAGTTGCCAACGAAGGTGCGATAAATTTTGATGCCTTTACGCGCCAAATGTTCGCATACATCATTGTTAAACACATACAGTTCTTGCATTGGTGTTGAACCAAAGCCGTTGACCAGAACTGCAACTTCTTGCATGTCAGGACGGTCAAGGAATAAGTCATCGACCATACGTTGTGCCATTTCTTTCGATGGCAGAATTTTTTCACGACGAATGCCCGGTTCACCGTGGATACCGACGCCGTATTCCATTTCATCATCGGCTAGGGTAAAGGTCGGTGTACCTTTCGCAGGAACGGTACATGAGCTATAGGCAAAACCAAGGCTAATCACGTTATCTGCCGCTTTTTGTGCCACAGCTTTGACTTCCGCAAGCTCTAAACCTTTTGAGGCTGCTGCTCCTGCAATTTTGTGCACGAAGATGGTACCAGCAACACCACGACGACCGACAGTATAGAGGCTGTCTTTTACTGCGATATCATCCGCCACTTTGACGTAGTCGACCTTGATGCCATCTTCCGCAGCCAATGCAGCACCATTCTGGAAATTCATCATATCGCCAGAATAGTTCTTGATGATCATGAGCACGCCTTTGTCTGTTGCGACATGTTGCAGTGCTTTATAGACCTGAATTTGAGATGGCGATGCGAATACGTCACCACATACGGCAGCATCTAACATGCCAGTACCGACAAAGCCTGCATGTGCAGGTTCGTGACCACTGCCACCGCCACTGATTAGTGAGACGTTATTGTGTTTTTCTTTACGTGAAATGATTTTATGCGATTCGGTAAATTGTAATTCAGGATGGGCAAGGACAAAGCCTTTGCACATTTCGACAACCAGGTTTTCAGGGTTGTTGAGGAGTTTTTTCATGGAGGAGGGCCTTCACGTATTCTGGGAGAGATCTAAAGTCTTATTATTATGGAAATGTTTGAAATTTGCTGACTTAAAAATGTAAAAACGAGCGATTTTAGATTGATGGGTTAGAAAAGGGGCAATTCTAATCCCCCCTAAATCCCCCTTTTACAAAGGGGGACTTTTCTTCGTTTTTATGAGGCAATAGAATTCGAGTAACTCCTTCCTTTGAAAAGGGGGGACTTGTCATGTGATTAAATAAATTTTGTGACACTTCCTCCCTGTTTAAAGGGTGAGAAGCAATGCTTCGCAAGGAGGGATTAAAAAAAGAGAATAATAATGAAACCCTATAATAAAAATTTAAAACAAGCTTCGCGGGATTTACGCAATAACATGACCGATGCTGAAAAGCTGTTATGGTCACGGCTGCGGAACAAGCAAATTTTAGGTTTGCAGTTTTATAGGCAAAAGCCGATTTTGAATTACATCGTGGATTTTTACTGTCCTGCTATGAATTTGGTGATTGAGTGCGATGGCAGTCAGCACTTTACAAATGAAGGCTTAGAAGCGGATCGAGTCCGAGATGAAGCTTTGGCACATTTGAGTCTACGTGTTTTGAGATTTGATAATGGGCAGGTGATGGGGCAGATTGATGATGTAGTGGAAGTGATTTATCAATTTATTCGACAAGAATCTCCCTAAATCCCTCTTTAATAAAGAGGGACTTCACGCGAATTTTATGATGGTTTGGGATTCGTGATGTTCCTCCCTTTTTAAAGGGAGGTTAGGAGGGATTATTTAAATATTTCATCACCAAAAATATTATAGTCATGCATCATTGCTTCAAAAGATTTTGAATCGGCAGTTTTATCGAGATTATCTAAAGCAGCTTTTTCTACTTTCTCTTCTTGCTCATCAGACATAGTGTTTCTTTTTTCTTGTATTTCTAATGCTTTATTTCTCATGTACCCGAGCAAATATTCAGGCATTACTAGATTTGATAGTCTAGAAACCCCATGTTTTAATGAAACGCGACTTGCTCTCATTTTTGATGAGAGATTAGAACTCACAATTCCTAAAATTAGAAAAGTAGGGAGTTTAGTAAATAGATATATATCATTATCTCCTTGTAAGACATCTATACCAATACTTCGAAGAAAATATCTGTTTATATTGCTTGGTAAGTTTAATGATTTGGGAGGAGTATTAATTTCGGATAAGGGGAAGATATGCTGTTCGTATTGATGCAAATTATCTTGTTTACCTAAAAGGAAATTTCTTAAGTTAAGTTCAGCGAGATTAATTTGATCTATAAAATACTCGCTTTCGTCTTCAAAATTAGAATTCTTATTTTTTATGTAGATTAGGGCGTGTCCTCATTTGAAGAATTGGTTTTAAATACTTAAAATCCTCCTTTGAGTTATTTTTATTTCTATATTTTCAATGGCACGTACTCTTCTTACCGATGATATCTGGCAGCA